>NZ_VFYP01000005.1 GCF_006443685.1 Rhizobium glycinendophyticum
CCGCTCGCCTCGTCGGCGCCGCCCTCTCGTTCGGTGAAGCGGCTTATACGGCCACTCCTTTTTCTCGTCAACAGCCAATTGTCAAAAAACTGTCGTTTTTTCCAAGCGGTTGAATTTTCTACAGGAAAACTGGCACTTTATGATGCAGCCTTTCAGACATTCCCAATCCTGTCACACAGTCGCCGGTCGATAGCGTACAGAATTTTCATCGTCAGCAGCGACGCTACCGAAGCCGAACGCTGATCTTCAGAAGGAGTGTGCCGCTGCTATCGGCTTACGAGGTGGGGTTCAATTCCTTCGCAGTAGCCGGCGGACTGGGAAAACTCGGGGGTTCTTTGAAATGCATGGTCCCTCCATCTGCGGGGGCCATTTCGAAGAATTGCGCAGTGCGCTCGCCGAGACCATGGCTATCGCCTTTGCCGGCACAGTTCTTGCGGCAGCAATCGCAATACCACTGAGTTTCCTCGGCGGGAACAACGTCGCACACTTTCGTCCGTTTCGCTTTGTGATGCGACGGATTTTCGACTTTGTGCCTGGGGTCGATGTGATCATCTGGGCGCTGATTTTTGTCAGCGCCATTGGGCTAGGTCCTTTTGTGGGCATCCTAGCCATCGCCGTTGCTGACGGAGCTGTTCTTGCAAAAATTTTCTCGGAGATGATCGAGCAGATCGACGAGAAGCAGGTTGAGGCGGAGCAGGCATGCGGAGCCGAGAGGCTAACGCTCCCGCGTCGGAGCTATCTTCCCCAGATCCTTCCTCTCTTCCTATCCAACATACTCTACTACTTCGAGAGCAACGCGCGCTCCGCCACTATTCTGGGCCTGAACTGGCCCATATCCCAACATGGCCCTAACGACCATGTCCGGAGGACCGTTTGTCAGGCTCGATAGGCGACGCTTCCGACTGCGGGTGGAGCAAGTTGGATCCCGAGCGTCGGGCGCAGTGCCTCGATCATCTCTGGAGCGGAAAGCAGCCGATTGAGTACGACGGATTCGATCGCAAGCCAGGGGAAGAAGCCGGCACCAAAGGCCATTTGACCCCAATCTCCGTAGCCGAACGCGCCAGCCGCTGTTGCGGCCACGAACGATGCGGCCACCGAAGGCAAATAGAGAGCCGGTGTCGTTGCGGTGCCTTCGCGATTACCGCGCCAAAGACGCCCGGTTCGCCACAGCAGAAATAGAAAGGAGAATGTGGCGCCGACCAAGCCAGCATCGCTGCCAGAAAATGGCTGCAGCGGTGAAGCGCAAGCCCAGCCAGCATGGTGGCGACACCAGCAAGCCCGATGAAACAACATTGTGAGGGGTGATGTGCTTCCTCAAGCGCCTTCGACGGGGCGACAAGCACTTCGCTGTATAGAGGAGAATTACAATCAGCCATACGGCAACGGCAATGAGGCTGATCGTGTCTCCGATCACAGGCAGCGTATTCCATTGCAAGGCAGCAATTTGCCAGCATTGGCCGAGACCGGAGATCCCCAGCACAATGCCGAAGAATGATGCGGGGACCAACGGAAAAACAAAGCCGGAAGGCATCAACGCTCTGAATGTCGAAATCCTCCTTGATGACCTCAATCGAGACCACGCTCATGCGAGCGCCCTGCAGCCGCAATCAGTGATCTAACAAGGCGGCGCGCCGCTTTCTTGGAAGCACCAGTGATCTTCAACAGTGGTCGTGGACCTAGCTGTGCAAAGGCGCTTGAAGAAGCACTCCCTTCTTACAAGGCAAGCCCGCGGGCATCTTTTAAGGGTTCTCGTCTCGGCAAACCGATCCATGGGTGCCGGACAGCAATCAACGCCGGACGCTCCCGTCGCGACGGTGCATGCCCCAGCTCATCACTCTGAAAAGGAAGCATTCCCATGACTCACGCTTTTTCGCGCCGCAATTTCTGCCTCTGCTGTATCGCGGCGACAACGTTTTCTGCGACCGGCTGGTTAACGCCCCGGGAGGTATTCGCCAAGACAGGCGGCATCGTCGATATGATCAAGGATTCGGCCGCCAAAGCCCCCATTTCGATTCACAAGCTGCGCGGCAACGTCTCCGTGCTGGAGGGGTCCGGCGGAAACATCGCGGTTCTGAACGGTGCGGACGGCAAAATTCTTGTCGATGCGGGCATTGGCGTGTCGCGCGTCCAAGTCAAAGCCGCACTCGCCCGTCTTGGTCCACAGCCGATCTCGACACTGATCAACACCCATTGGCATTTCGATCATGCCGATGGAAACGAATGGTTGCACGGCGAAGGCGCGCACATCATCGCCCACAAGAACACGCGAACACATCTTTCTTCGACACAGAGGGTGGAAGACTGGTCCTTTGATTTCCCCCCCTCGCCGGCTGGCGCCATCCCGGGCGAGGTCATGGAGAAAAGCCACACGCTGAGCGTGAACGGCGATACTTTGACGCTGGAGTATTATGGTCCGGCCCATACCGATGGCGACATTTCAGTACGGTTCGCAGAAGCCGATATTCTCCACACCGGCGACACCTATTGGAACGGCGTCTACCCGTTTGTGGATTATTCGACCGGCGGCAGCATCGACGGCATGATCATGGCGGCCAAGAAGAACATTGAGGCCAGCACGGACAAGACGATCATCGTGCCGGGCCATGGCCCAATCTCCAACCGGGCGCAGATGATAGAGAGTTTCGACATGTTGTCAGCGATCCGCGACAAGGTCGCATCGCTGAAAAACAAGGGGCTTTCTCTCGATGAAGTGGTCGCGGCGCAGCCCACCGCTGCCTTTGACAACAAATGGGGTCAGTTCGTGATAGACCCGGCGTTCTTTACGCGCCTGACATATGTCGGCGTTTGACGATCTGCGACTGCCGGTAGCAAGGCTCAATGAGGTTCCGTCGAAAGACGGATCTCATTGGGGCCCAATAGGAAAGCGCTGCAGTTCGCCTGCACCGAGCGCCACGGTCCATGTCGGCCATTCGATCGGCGGCGGAGAAGCGGTGGCCCATGTCGCCCGGCACGGTAAGGATCGCGTCGCCAAGTTGGTCATCGTCGCAGCGGTACACTGTCATGCTCAAGACAGACGCCAATCCGGGGGCAGCCCATCGAGGTGTTCGACGGTCTGCGCTCGGCGCTTGGCTCCAACCGTGCGCAATTCTATCTCGACATCGCTTCGGGCTGGTTTTTTCGGCTTCAACCGGCCCAATGCCGTCGCCTCCCAGGGCTCGATCCAGAACTGGTGGCGTTAGGGCATGACCGGCAGCACCAAGGCACATTATGATGGCATAAAGGTCTTCTCTGAGACGGACTTCACCGAGATCTGAAGAAGATCGATGTCCCCACACTGGTTATGCACCGCGACGACCAGATCGTGCCCATCGACGATCCCGCACGCCCAGCAGGCAAATTTCTGAAGAAAGGCTCCCTTGAGGTCTACCAGGGATATCCCCATGGCATGCTGACCACGCACGCCGACGTCTTGAACGCCGATTTGCTGACCTTCTTCAAGACTTGATCCGTCGGATAGCCTGCCAGTCCCGAAGAGCGGCGGTCAAACTCCGCTGTAATGCGTCAAGAAGCACATATCGTGCGGATCCTTCCTCACCTCAAAACGTGTGGTGCCTCAGAAAGGCGCTGCACCACGGCGCGGTCTGCAACATACCTGCAGGGAAACAAGCAAGGGAGAACAATGCCAATGCCAATCGAGCGCCTACCGCCGCTGAGCCAACTCGTGTCCCGAGTTCGACAAGCCTTCGTCCCGCCCGGCTTGGTAGCGCACCGCTTCTGGACGGACGAATGCGTATAGTCCCAGCAAGAACGCGCCGGCAGCAACAAACATCATATAATGCAGGTGGACGAAGGACGCACTCGGCAGGAGTGCGCCGATAACGACGGGCGTCAGCGCTCCGAAAAAAGCGAAAGCAACGTTATAGGCCAGCGAGATGCCCGTGAACCGTACCGGCCCAGGAAAGGCCCGCACCATGAAGCATGGAACAAGCCCCACCATACCCTTGAAGAACGAGGCGATGCCAAAGAGGAAATACACATTGCCACTTGCTGGCGTGACATGCGCATAAAAGAGGTAGGTCGTTGCCGCAAAGGGAAGGCTTGCTGCCATGAAATACGAGCCAAGCCCGATCCGATCGGCCAAATAGCCTGCGGCAATGGCGCCGACGAAGACGCAGGGCGCGCCGAAGGCCGACACCGCCAGAGCCGTCTGGGCGTCGAAGCCATAATGCTTTTGCAGGATCAGCGGCGTCATGAGCGTCGTGACGATGACGACGGCCGAGAGAATCCAGGTCGCAACGAGAGAAATCGAAATCGCTTTCCAATGGCTGCGTAAGACGATGGCGAGGGGAAGCGAGTTTACCACGGCCCGCTCCTGCCTCGCCCTGAGGTAGACCGGTGTTTCGCTGAGCCAGCGCCGTAGGAAGGCACCCACAAGTCCCAGCCCACCTGCGACCACGAAGGGCACCCGCCAGCCATAATCCAGCATTTCCTGAGGAGAGAAGAACCAGTTTGCTGCCATGGTCACCAGCGAGGCCATGAAAACGCCGACAATGAGCGAGGAACTTATGAAACTGCAGGCAAGCCCCAGATGACGGGCAGGAACATGTTCGGCGATGAATGTCCAGGCGCCCGGCGCCTCGCCCCCGAGCGCCACACCCTGTACGATCCGCAGCAGCACAAGCAGAAGAGCCGCGCTTGAGCCCAAGGTCTCATAGGTCGGGATCAATGCAATTGCGGTGGTCGCAAACGCCATCAGCACGATTGAGAACTGGAACACCCGTTTGCGACCGGAGATGTCTCCGAAATGGGCCATGACCAAACCGCCGACAGGGCGAAAAACATAGCCGGCGGCGAAGATACCGAGCGCCTGCACGGTGGCCAGCCATTCCGGCATGTCAGGCGGAAAAAAATTCTTGGTAATGAAAGGGGCCAGAAAGAGGAAGATTACGAAATCGAAAAACTCAAGCGTACCACCAATACCGGACAGCAGAAGAAGGCGTGGCAACCCCGACGTTTTCGCATCCATCTGAACCCCCATTCGAAATGAAACAACATGAATTCGGCGGACAGAAATTCATCCGTCCAGTTTGGAAAAGCATGCTTTGTCACGTTCCAGCAGCAAGGATGCAGCCATTGCCAAATCTTCCGTCTGAAACCCCTCAGTAAACTGGCCATAGAGATGGGCCAACGTCGTCAAGGCCTCAGCGTCAGTGTCATGAGGCCCGTGGCTGCGGGCGAGACTCGTTTGCGCGCGCAACTGCCAGGACAAGGCGCCCTGCTCTTCTGCAAGAGCAATGGACTCGCGAAAACTGGCGCGGGCCGTCAAGACGTCACCCCGTGCCAATTCAACCTCACCCCGAACCCGCAAGAGTTCAGGTGTTTCAAGCGCGCCACCATTCAGGAGCACGCGATCGAGAGTGTTGTTGACAACCAGCAACGCTTCGTCAGCCTGGCCGCAATCCGCCAGCCCCTTCGCGAGAGTTGCCGCAAGCTGCGGGATGTACATCTCGTAACTGTCCTGTCGCAGGACATCGATGGCACTGTGTACCATCGGAATGCCCCTGTCGAAATCCCCCTGCCTTATCAAGGACTGGCCCGCCATGCCATCGCCAACGGCCTGGTATGGCCGCAGCGAATACCGCAGCGCATGGGCGCGCAGCTGCTCTGCAAGGCGCTCGACACTGTCCCAGTCGCCGACCCACTCGAAGACCGAGGCGCCCCATATCAGGCCGATGCAATATGTAACGGCATCCGGGGCGGCCCCTTGGCTTGCGAGAGGCTTTGCTGACGCAACCGCCTGGTCAGGATAGCCCTGAAGCCACAGGCAGCGGGAAAGGGCTATGTTCGGATTGCGGTGAAAGGCAAAGTGGCTGGGCTTGATATGGCGAAATTCCGCCATCAGCAGCGCCGTTTCCAGGTGCTGGCGCGCGGCCTTCTGATTGCCCACCAGGTGGAATGCGACACCGAGCAGATTGTGCGCTGCGGCCTTGCCGGCGGGATCGCCGATCGCATCAGCCAATGACTGTGCCTCACGCGATAGCTGCTCCAGCTCGTCATACTTCGCCATCCGGCGATAGAGCATGTGCAGGCGGCTCAGCAGCCGGAACTGGCTGCGATGATCCTGAAGCTGCCGGGCGGCCTCCAGGGCTCGCAACAGGGCGTACCTCGCCCGCTCGGAATTACCCTCCGTGAAGGTCAGAACATGTCCCAGCGCGGCATCCAGCTCCATATCAAGCACGATTGAGCGGCTGCCTTCGTCCAGGGTCTGCAGGGCTCTTTCGATCCAGGATCGACATTCACGTAACAGTGAAAACTCAATGAAGATATGGGCCATCGCGGCCGCCAACCGCGCTGCAATCCGCCCGTTGCCCTGTTTAGAGAACGCCCAGTTCAACGCCGAACTGGCCTCGCGAACCAGCAACTTTCGGGTGTGTTTCGATAGCTCCACCGGCTCGCCCTCCGGCGGTGCCCGGGCCTCCTCGATCGTGGTGAGCAAGTAGAGGGCATGCGCCTTGGCGACGCTCTCCATTTCGCCTGCCTGGACGAGCTTTGCAAAGGCGTATTCCCGGGTGGTGTCGAGCAGCCGATACTCCTCAAGTTCCCCATTGCGTGCGATGGCAACCAGCGACTTTGCCACAAGGCTTTCTATCGCCTCGAGCACACGGTCCGGTTCAAACGCAGGGCCGGAAATCACGGCTGCGGCCGCGGCTGGAACGAAAGGTCCGACAAAGATTGCCAGCCGGCGAAACACCATTTGTTCGGCATCATCGACAAGCGCATGGCTCCAGTCGATCATCGCCGCAAGGGTCTGGTGGCGCGGCGGCGCGGTGCGCCTGCCTTGCCACAGCAACCTGAAGCGTCCGTCGACCAGCGCTGCCGTCTCCCGCAGCCCGTGCATCGCCACCCGGCTGGCCACCAGTTCGATCGCAAGCGCCATGCCATCCAGTTTGCGGCAGATATCCGCCACGCATGGTGCGTCGCCATCCGGGATCTCGGTCGCATAGCCATGCGCTGCGGCACGCTCGACAAAGAGGCGGGTGGCGGAAAAGTTGAGGAGCTGCCCTGCGGTGATCGCAATGTCGGCCGCGGGCTGCTCCAGGGTCGGCAACAGGATGACGTGCTCGCCCTCGACGCGCAGCCGCTCGCGGCTGGTTGCAAGAATGCAAGCCGCCGGAGCATCGAGGTAGATGCGTTCCGCAAGCGCGGCGAGTGCGCCGATCACCTGCTCGCAGCTATCGAAGATGATGAGCGCCCGGCGCTCGCGCAGGAATGCGACAATCTCCGCAGTCGGATCATTCGATTGTATGACGATGCCGAGAGCGGAAGCGAGGGCGCTGACCACGAATGCCGATCCATCCAGCACCGTCAAATCCAGAAAATAGACAGCCCCCTCGAAAGCATTGAGCATCTGATGGGCAATTGCCACGGCAACGGTGGTCTTGCCGATGCCGCCAGGGCCGTGGATGGTGATGAACCGCCGGGCAAGGAGCTGGTTGGCTATCTTGCGAATGTCTTCGTCGCGCCCGACCATCCGATCCAACAGGCGAGGGACAGTGCCTGAGCGGCGCTCTGCAAGAGGAACGAAGGCTGCTGGCGGGTGAGCAATTACGACCGTGGGTGCAACCAGACAATAGCCCCGCCCGGGGACGTTCGCGACATAGGGCGAACCGTCCTGCGTCACGCCCAGCGCCTTGCGCAATCCGTTGATGTGATAGCGCAGACTGCCTTCATCGACGGTCAGGTCAGGCCAGGCCCGCGTAAGCAACGCCTCTTTTCCCACCACCTGACCGGCATTCTCCGCAAGCGCAACAAGCAGATCGAAGGCGCGACTGCCCAAGGAGACGATCCGCCCTTCCCTTTCAAGGCGGCGCTCGGCGACAAACAGTCGAAAATGGTCGAACGCATAGGCTTGACGCATTTTGCGTCACCTCCTTCGCTCCCTGCCGTTCCGGCTATCGGAAACGGCGAAAGCGGACCTTAAAGAGTTCTGATGCAGCATCGCTGATGCAATCGTTATTCTGGGATGCGAAGAAGCGAAATGTAAATCAAAATTCCCAGATAGCCAAATATGAGAGTGTGCTTAGATTGATGACGGTTCCAGAGATCGTCCGCTTCAAGAAGTCAAAAAAGATTCTCAACCTTGATTTCGCCTATGCGCCATATCTGCATCTTCCGTGATCATGATCAAGCATTGTAGCCGCCATCGACATCCAGCACGCTGCCCGTGATGAATGAGGCGCCCGGCCCGGCCAAAAATACGATGGCCTCTGCGGCATCTTCCGCCCGGCCAAGTCTCTTGAGCACGTTTGCATTGCGCTCTGTCATGATGAGGTCATCGGCAGCGCCCAGTTGATCGACGTCCATTGCTCCGAGTTGAACTACATTGACCGTGATCCCTCGCCCTCCTAAATCGTGAGCAATACCTCTACAATATGCGGCAATGGCAGCTTGGCTTGCAGCAAAATCGGCAAGACCCGGCGTACCCACCCGATCGGCGATACTGGCACCGATGGCAATGATCCGGCCGCCCTCCCCCATAAATCGCACGACAGCGCGGATGAGTGAGATTGTGGCGAGGACATTGACGTGGAACTGTTCGTCGATGGCATCTTCGTCCTGCGCGACGTCATCAACCTGCCAGTGAATGCGAAGCTGCGAATTGGCGATCACGATGTCCAGCCGCTCGAATTTGGCCGTGACCGAGCGCAGGAGGTGCGCTGCTGCGCTCCAATCGAGCCGCGCGGGCACGCGGAACAGGGCGACCGTCGCACCGGCTGCGCGCAGTTCCCTGATGATCGGCGGCTCGACCCTGTCGCCGGACATCGTCACGGCCAGGGAGGCGCCCCTGCGGACCATAGCCAGAGCCGTGGCAGGCCCGACGCCCTGATCGATATTGGTCAACAGAACTATCTTGCCCTTGAGAGCTAGTTCTCTGCACAGATCTGAATCCACGTGAGGCCCCCTTATGCGGCGTGAAGCGCCGGCGAAAGGCAACGGTCCGTGAAATCCATAGAACAATCTTGCAAGATCGTGGAGCAAGAGCGAAACGGGCAAGGGCTCATTCCTCCTAACACCTCCTAACACCACCTAACTCGCTTCCTTGCAGGGGATGCCGCAGTCTCCTCCTCATACAGGAAGCGAGGAGACAGCGATGCGTGCGACCATAACGATGATACCGTCCATCCACCCTTTAACCGGCGCCGCTGTTTGGCTGCTTGGACCAGAGGCGACAGAGCCTGCGGTTAATCGGAATCGCCGCGTTGCGCGGAATGCCGACTGCGGACTCTGCAACTGGCAGCTAGCCAAAGTTTTGCGCTTCATCGAGGAAAATCTTGAGGCCCGGATCCAGGTCGACGATCTCTGCGGTCTGGTGCGCCTTGGTGCTAGCAGGTTTTCGATATGTTTCCGAATTTCGACCGGCCAGTCACCATACCAATACATCCTCTCGCGTCGCATCGATCGCGCAAAGCGAATGCTGGCCACCACTGAGGCGCCGCTCTGCCAGATCGCTCTCGCCTCCGGGCTGTGCGACCAGTCACATCTGTCCAACATGTTCAAACGCATGGTGGGCGTTACTCCGCTCGTTTGGCGCAGACGACAATGGCATGGCGAAATTAGGATGACTCCGCCGGGGTATCGCGACCGCATCGAAAGCGGCCCGCGCCGTCGAGCACCGGATCACCTGAGCCTCGAACTGCAGTTGCGGGAAGGTTACCCGCCATCCGCCACGCGGCAAGACGCCTGACTGTTGCATTTTCCGGAACAATGAACTGTGAACGCTGCTCGTTCTCACGAATGGCAGCTTCCGCCATCTTC
Source organism: Rhizobium glycinendophyticum (assembly GCF_006443685.1). Lineage (NCBI taxonomy): Bacteria > Pseudomonadati > Pseudomonadota > Alphaproteobacteria > Hyphomicrobiales > Rhizobiaceae > Peteryoungia > Peteryoungia glycinendophytica. The sequence continues at coordinate 9,778 of NZ_VFYP01000005.1, forward strand.
AATCGCGGAACGGGGCTCATCCCGGTCGCCATTCAAAGGAGCGCATCATGAAACTCTATTATCATCCCTTGTCGGGGCATGCACACAGGGCACGCCTGTTTCTGTCCCTTCTTGATCTGCCGCATGACCTGATCGAGGTGGATCTGGCCTCCGGTGCGCACAAGAAGCCGGAATTCCTCCGCCTCAACCCATTCGGCCAGGTGCCGGTTCTCGATGACGACGGGGTGATCGTCACGGATTCCAATGCCATTCTCGTCTATCTCGCCAAGAAGGCAGGTCGGACGGAGTGGCTACCGGAAGATGCCGTCGTGGCGGCCGCCATCCAGCGCTGGCTTTCGGTTGCCGCTGGCGAAATCGCCTATGGTCCGGCCGCCGCCCGGCTGATCACCGTCTTCGGCGCCAAGTTCAATCCGGAAGAAGTCATCGGCCGCGCCCATACGCTGCTCGGTCGGCTTGAGAGCCACCTCAGCCAGCATGACTGGCTCGTCGGCAACGGTCCGACGATCGCTGACGTCGCCATCTACAGCTACGTCGCCCGTGCACCTGAAGGCAATGTCGATCTTGCGGCATATCCGGCCGTCAACCGGTTCCTCCGCAGGATCGAGGCGCTGCCCGGCTTCGTGCCCTTCGTCGAGACGCGCGCCGGTCTTTCGGCCGCGTAAAGGCTCGCTACGGGAGCACCTTACGGGCTCCCGGCCACCGGATGCATGGGAGACGGATATGGGCGAGACCCTCGAAAAACTTGAGACGTGGCATAAGGGCGAACTGCGCCTGCAGCAACATGTGGGTGCGGCGGAGCGGATGGCGTCGGTCGGTCAGCGGGTGGTGCGCGATTTCATGCCGGACCAGCATCGGGAGTTCTATGCGCAATTGCCGTTTATCGTGGTCGGCAGCGTCGATGACCGGGACGACGCCTGGGCAACGTTGCTGGAAGGGCGGCCGGGCTTCATGCATTCGCCCTCTTCGACCATCCTCGACATCGGGGCGACCCCGGCCCGGCAGGACCCCGCCGCAGAAGGCATCGCCACTGGCAAGGCCGTCGGGCTTCTCGGCATCGAGATGCATACCCGTCGGCGCAACCGCATGAACGGCATGGTCTCGCACACCGATGGCAAGGTTCGCCTCGAGGTCGACCAGAGTTTCGGCAATTGCCCCCGGTACATCCAGCTGCGCGATTTCCACTTTTCCGACACGCTAGAACAGGCGTCAGCGGTTCCGGCAGAGACCTTGACGGACCTTGATGCGGATGCACATGCCCTGATCGCCCGGGCCGACGCCTTCTTCGTTGCGACCTATGCCGATCGCGGGACCCGCCGACAGGTCGATGTCTCGCATCGCGGCGGCAAGGCGGGCTTCGTCCGCATCGGGCAGGACGGCGTTCTGACAATACCGGACTTCGACGGCAATCTGTTCTTTTCGACGCTCGGCAACATTCTGCTCAACGGCAAGGCGGGGCTCGTGTTCATCGACTTCGCCACGGGCGATCTTCTGCAGATGACGGGCGACGCAGAAGTGATCCTAGACTCGCCAGAGATTGCGGCCTTCCAGGGCGCCGAACGGCTATGGACCTTCACCCCGCGCCGCATCGTGCGGCGGCGCAACGCGCTTGCCCTGCGTTGGGCCTTTTCGGCGGATGGCTGGTCACCGAGTTCGCTGATGACCGGCGATTGGGATCAGGCGGCAGAACGCCTCAAAGCTGCATCGCGTTCGAACGACTGGCAAAACCTCACGATCACCCGGATCGTCGATGAAAGTGCGGCGATCCGCTCCTTTTACCTGAAGCCTGCCGATGGCACCGGCCTCGTGCCGCATCTGGCGGGCCAGCACCTGCCCATCCGCCTGCATCTTCCCGGGATGGAGAAGCCGATCCTCAGGACCTACACACTGTCGGCCGCCCCCTCCGATGGCCTCTACCGGATCAGTGTCCGGCGCGACGGACTGGCTTCGACGCATCTGCATGATGCGATGCGGGTCGGCGATATCGTCGAAGCGCGCGCGCCTGCCGGCGCCTTCACGCTTGATGCCCATGCCACCCGCCCGGCCGTGCTTTTGGGCGGCGGCGTCGGCATTACTCCGCTGCTCGCGATGCTGCGGCATGTCGTCTACGAAGGGTTGCGCCGGCAGCGCATGCGCCCGGTCATTCTCTTCCAGGCAGCACGATCAAAACAAGAGCGTGCGTTTGACGGAGAGATCAGCGAACTCGTGGCGGCCGGGCGCGGGGTAATCCGGCTCGTGCGCGTGCTGAGCGACACGCGCGATGCCGAAGAAGGTCACGATTACGATGCGGCTGGTCGCATCGACATGGCGCTTCTCACGCACCACCTGCCATTCGACGATTACGACTTCTATCTCTGCGGACCGGCACCCTTCACGCAATCGCTTTATGACGGGCTGCGCAGCTATGCGGTCGCCGATCATCGCATTCATGCCGAGGCGTTTGGTCCCTCCTCGCTTGAACGGCGACCCGATCCGGGCGCGTCGCCTCCGGCGCGACCTGCCGCGTCGACACGACCGGTCCCTGTGCTGTTTACCACATCGCTGAAGGAAGCCCGCTGGACACCCGGGTCCGGAAGCCTGCTGGAGCTTGCCGAAGCCAGGGGCCTCGACCCTGCCTTCAGCTGTCGCGCCGGCTCCTGCGGCACCTGCCGTACCAAATTGCTGGCCGGCATCGTGACCTATCCGACCGAGCCCTCGGCCAGCATCGGCGAGGACGAAGTGTTGCTGTGCTGTTCCGTACCGGCCGCACGCGAAGACGGAGCTGAGAACCGCATCGAGCTTGCGCTCTGACGGCGACCTCCCGTCGATTGATGCAAGCTCGGCAACAATCACTTCCACCGTTTGGCCGTTCACGGCCGAGCGCGAGCGGATCATCTTGAGGGCGTGGAGGAAATGGTTCCTGCCGCCAAACGCAAGGAGAAAGACATGTCACGCATTGCAACGCCTGCCCGCATCGAAGACGCACCGGAAGCGTCGCGTCCCGTACTGGAAGCCATCCAGAAGCAGATAGGCTCGGTTCCCAACATCTTCCGTCTCGTGTCGAATAGCCCGGCGGCGCTTAACGGCCTGACCGGATTGCAGGCGGCACTCGGCAAAGGCACGCTGGCCCCCGCCACCCGCGAACGCATTGCGCTCGCTATGGCCGAGGTGAACGGCTGCGATTACTGCCTGTCGGCGCATACCTATACCGGCTCCAAGTTAGCCAAGCTGGACGACCACGAAATCCTCGCCAATCGCCAGGGCACGTCCCTCGACGCAAAGGCCGCAGCCGCCGTGGAATTCTCCCGCGCGCTGACGCTGTCGCGCGGTGCCGTGACCGTTGCCGCGATCGAAAAGGTGCGGGCGGCAGGTTACGGCGATGCCGAAATCCTCGAGATCATCGCCCATGTCGCGCTGAATACCTTCACCAATTACGTCAACGAGGCGCTGGGCACCGAGATCGATTTCCCCCGGATCTCTCCCCTTGCAGCCTGACGGCGAAGGACGGTTTCCGTTTCCGGATCCGTCCGACCTGCCTCCCCTCCCCATAAGGATCAATTCCATGTCCCGTCCGCCATTGCCCCCCTTCACTGAACAGTCCGCCATCGAAAAGGTGCGCCTGGCCGAAGATGGCTGGAACAGCCGCGAAGCGGCTAAGGTTGCGCTCGCCTATACGCTCGACACTCGCTGGCGCAACCGCGCCGAATTCCTGACCGGCCGCGCCGAAGCAGAGGCCTTTTTGACACGCAAGTGGAACAGGGAACTGGACTACCGCCTGATCAAGGAACTCTGGGCGTTCCAGGACAACCGCATTGCCGTGCGCTATGCCTATGAATACCGTGACGACAGCGGCCACTGGTTTCGTGCCTATGGCAACGAGAACTGGGAGTTTGCCGAGGATGGCCTGATGCGCGCGCGCCATGCCAGCATCAACGAGCAGCCGATTGCGGAAGCGGATCGCAAATTCCTCTGGCCGCTTGGCCGGCGTCCGGACGATCACCCGGGCCTCAGCCATTTCGGTTTTTGAAATAAGGAAGGCTCCCGCCATGGGTCATATCAGGCTTGACGCACGAACACGCCTTTCCATCGACATCGCGCTCGCCGCCGCTGGTGGCGATGACGAGCGTCTGCGCCTCGCTGAAAAGTCTGCCCGCTCCCTTGGCTTAACGGGAGCGGACCTCGACGCCCTGCGGCAGGGGTCGAGCTTCGATTTTCAGCTGTCGCGGGCAATCGCCCTTGCGCTTTCGCCGAATTCGGAAAACCGGGACCGCGCCCGGCGCGCCGGTCTCGATGACCGGGTCTGTCAGGCCATCGAAGCCTTTGCGGCGAGCAAGGCTGGGCTGGCCTGAGACTGCCCACCCTCGACATGCTTCCGGTGGCGCCGGTTTCCGACTGGCGCCACCACGCGATCAATGCAAATGTTGCCACAAGGGCACGGGGGGAAAGACATGGATCGATGGCAGGCGATGCGGATCTTCGTCAAGGTGGCGGAGACCGAGAGTTTTGCCGAGACCGCACGGCACATGAACATGAGCGCGCCGGCTGTCACCCGAACCGTCGCAGCACTTGAGGATCTGATCGGTGCGCGCCTCTTCGTCCGCACCACCCGTTCGGTGAAGATGACCGAGGCCGGCAACCGCTATCTGGGCGACTGCCGGCGCATTCTCGCCGACATTGCCGAGGCTGAGGCAACCGCCGGCGGCACTTATGCGACACCGACTGGAACGCTCAATATTACGGCACCTGCATTGTTCGGGCAGATGCATGTGCTGCCGATCGTCATTGACTATCTCAACGCCTACCCGCGCGTGCGGGCTAGAACGCTCTTTGTCGACCGTCCCATCAACATGATCGAAGAAGGCGCGGATGTGGCCCTGCGCATCGGCCATCTGCCTGATTCCGGTTTCACCGCCATCAAGGTGGGGGCGATCCGGCATGTGGTCTGCGGCGCGCCCCGCTATTTCGAAGAGCACGGCGTTCCGACAACCCCCGCCGATCTGCGGGATCATCGAGTAGCGGCGCCAACCAGCGCCTGGGCCTCGCCGGAATGGCGTTTTGCGGGAGATCAGAAGGTGACGATCACGCCGAGCCTCCAGTGCAACACCAACGAGGCCGCGATCACTGCGGCCCGTCAGGGCTTTGGCCTCACCCGCGTCCTGCATTACCAGATCGGCCCGGCATTGGTTGCCGGCGAGTTGCAGATCGTGCTCGGCGACTATGAAGAGCCGCCGCTCCCCATCCACCTTCTCTATCCCGAAGGCCGGAGCGCGCCCGCCAAGGTTCGCGCCTTCATCGACATGGCTGTGCCGATCTTGAGAGACAATAGGCTCCTGAACTGAGGCTTGATCCGCAATCGGTGTCTTTCGCCCTCAGACGGGCGCGAGCGCGATCCGCTCCAGGATGAGATCGAGCAGCGCGCGTAGGCGCGGCAGGCGCTTCAAGTCTCGATGATAGCCGATCCAGGTCTCGCGCGACGGCGGCTGAGTGCCAAGATCCACCAACCGAAGTCCGGGCGTAGCGTTCGCAAGCGGCCGTGGTAGCACGGCAAAGCCTGCACCGAGTGCACAGAGCCGTGCCTGCACCTCGCGGTTGTTGCTGCGGCAGACGACGTTTGCTCGCGGAAGCGCCTGCGTCACCCAGCTTACATCCGGCATACCGCCGAAGGCCGTGTCCATCAGTATCAGCGGGCAGCCCTCGCCGTCGCCGAGGGTCGGTGTGGGATAGCTTTGCGCTGCATAGAGCCCGTAGGGAATGGTCACGAGCTTGCGGGCAATCACCTCCGGCTCATCGAAAGGCGTGATCCGCATGACGAGATCTGCCTCCCGCCGAGATAGGCTGTAGAGGCGCGGATCGGTCAGCAATTCCACCGTGACGTTAGGATGCAGCCGGCTGAACTCCGCCAGAACCGGGCTAAGCACGGTCGTTCCGAACCAGTCGGAACAGGATAGGCGCAAGAGGCCATCAAGACCTTTCACGCTGCCTGCCAACTCACGCTGCATGGCATGGGCTTCCTCTTCCATGCGCAGGGCATGCTGGAAGAGCGACTGGCCCTCGTCAGTCAGCACGAAGCCGTCGCTCGTCCGCTGGAAGAGGCTCGCGCCCGCCGCCTGTTCCAGCGCACGCAGGCGGCGACCCATGGTCGGCTGCGTCTGCTTCAGCCGCCGAGCGGCAGCGCCCAGTGTGCCTTCCCGGGCAATCGCGAGAAAGATTGGAAGGTCGCTCCATTCGAAATCGCGCACCATACACCCCATGCAAATTTGCACGCGCTTCGTGCAATACTTATCGTCGTCATACAGCTTTGTTGGCCGCATAGTCCAGTGATCAACAAGGAGAGTGTCATGACCCGCAGCACACACACCATGAAAGCCGCCCTCGTCGAGACCAATGATGGCGCATTCCGCCTGGCCGAAATCGCCCGTCCCGTGCCGAACCTCGGCGAGGTGCTCGTTCGCATCCACGCGAGCGGCGTCAATCCGCTCGATGCCAAGATCCGTGCCGGTGCCGCAGCCCATGCCCGCCATCCGCTGCCGGCCGTTCTGGGCATCGACCTTGCCGGCGTGGTCGAGGCGGTGGCGCCGGACGTTACGGCGTTCCGTGTCGGCGATGCCGTCTACGGCATGACAGGTGGAGTCGGCGGTATTCAGGGAACGCTGGCGGAATATGCATCAGTCGATGCAAGGCTTCTCGCATTAAAACCTGCAAACCTCACGATGCGCGAGGCAGCCGCGCTGCCGCTTGTCACCATCACGGCGTGGGAGGGGCTTGTCGATCGCGCCCGCATTCAGTCCGGCCAGACCTTGCTCGTGCAGGGCGGCGGCGGCGGTGTCGGCCATGTCGCGGTGCAGATTGGGGTCGCTCTCGGCGCAAAAGTGTTTGCCACCGACGGCGCTCCTAAGGCGGATTTCATCCGCTCCATGGGGGCGACGCCCATCGATTATACGACGGAAAAGCTTGAGGATTATGTCGCACGCCACACCGGGGGCGAAGGTTTCGACCTTGTCTACGATACCGGCGGTGGCGCCGTTCTTGACGCTTCCTTTCAGGCGGTCAAGCGTTTCGGCCATGTCGTCAGCTGCCTTGGCTGGGGCACGCATGCCCTTGCGCCCCTGTCCTTCAAGGCCGGCACTTATTCCGGCGTCTTCACCCTGGCCCCGCTACTGAACGGGATCGGTCGCGAACATTACGGTGATATCCTGCGGGAGGCCGCTGTGATGGTGGAGGCGGGTAAGCTCATTCCGCGGCTCGATCCGAGAACCTTCGCGATCAACGCGGTGACGGAGGCCCATGCAGCCCTCGCCGATCGCAGCGCCACCGGCAAGATCGTCGTCTCCATCGCCGATGCCGCCTGAGCCGGCAGAAAGGACAGGAGGACGGCCATGAAGACCTGGTTCATCACCGGCGCATCGCGCGGCTTCGGCGCACGGATCGCCGAAAAAGCACTGGCACGAGGCGACGCTGTTGTCGCCACCGCCCGCAATCCCCAATCGATTGTCGATCGGTTGGGGCGGAGTGACAAGTTGCTCGCGGTTGCACTGGACGTGAACGACGCGCAGCAGGCCGAGGCGGCCGCGGCGCAAGCCACTGCCCGCTTCGGCCGCATCGACATTCTTGTCAACAATGCCGGCTATGGCCTGGTCTCCGCCGTGGAAGAGGCAAGCGCAGAAGAGGTAGAGGCGTTGTTTCGCACCAATGTGTTCGGCCTGCTGGCCGTCACCCGCGCGATCCTTCCCGGGATGCGCAGGCTCCGTTCCGGCCGGATCCTCAACTTTTCATCGATCGGCGGCTACCGTGCCGGCGCCGGCTTCGGCGTCTATTCGGCGACAAAATTCGCCGTCGAGGCACTGTCGGAATCGTTGCGGATCGAACTCGCACCGCTCGGCATCGACGTTACCGCCATAGAGCCCGGCTATTTCCGCACGGATTTCCTCGACGCCACGTCGCTGCGCACCGGGCAAAACGAAATCCCCGACTACGCCACAACGGCAGGTGCCGTTCGCGACAGGACGGTGGCCATGAACCAGCGCCAGCCCGGTGATCCGGACCGGCTGGCCCAGGTCGTGTTGGATCTTGCCGATGCGCCGGAAACCCCGGTCCGCCTGCCGCTTGGAAGCGACACCATCGCGGCGATCGAAGCCAAGCACCGGTCAGATGCGGCGATCATCGAGGCCTGGCGCAACATCTCGGTTTCGACCGATTTTTAAGCGGCCTGAAGCTTGCCGGATGACCTTCAACCCAATGGAGTGAACACACATGTCACACCGATCCGACCTCATCGAAGTGCTTGCCCGCTATGTCCGTGCCGCCGATCATCGTAATCCCGAGGCGATGGCGGACGTATTTCTGCCCGACGCAAGCGTGGAAATTTACTACAGCAATCGCGGCGTCCAGACGAAGCTCGGCGAACTGTCCGGCGCCGAGACAATCGGCAACGCCGTGCGTGGCATGATGGCGCCACATCCCGAGCGCGGGTGGAGCCACCACACGACATTCGACCATATCGTCACCATCGACGGTGACGAGGCCACGATCGACGCGCAGTTTATCGTCTACAACACGGTCGGGCTCGAACGCCCCGCCGGTGGATGGCCGGCAGGCGCCAGTGGTGCCCAGGGAACGATCACGCCGATCGAATCCGGCTATTACCGGCCGCATCTTTCCCGGGTGAACGGGACCTGGCGTATCGCCCGCCATGTGATCGTGCACGACCTGCCCATGGCGTTTCCGGACGCATAGTCGCGCGCAGATATGGGCGGCAGTCAGCAGCAAGGCAGAGCCTTCCTTTAAACCGCCCATCGGGCGCTTTTGAAGACTGGAGATTATCATGAAAACGATCGAAGCCAGCCGTTTTGGCGGGCCCGATGTGCTGGTCCTGACCGACCGACCAGATCCCGTTCCCGGTCCGGGCGAGATCACAATCGATGTCAGCCATGCGGCGGTCGGTTTGATCGACCTCCTGTTCCGCCGGGGCCAGTTCAAGGACGTGGCCGGCATGGCGCAGCCGCCCTTTACCCCAGGCCTGGAGGTGTCCGGCACGGTGCGCGCACTTGGAGCAGGCGTCACCGGTTTCCGGGTCGGGGAATGGGTGCTGTCGCTCTCCGATGGATCCGGTACCGGCGGTTATGCGTCGGTCTACGTGGCGCAGGCACCCATGGTGGTGTCGATCGAGGGCTATGACATCGATCCCGCCCTTGCTGTCGCAATGGTCCCGAACATGGCGATGGCGCATGTTGCGCTCACCCGCGTGGCGCATTTGGAGAAAGGCGAAAGCCTGCTCGTGCATGGCGCGCTTGGCGGCCTGTCCTCGGGCTTCCCCGGCATGGCAAGGCAGCTAGGCGCATCCCGAATTGTCGGGACCGTTCGTTCGTCCAAAATCAAGGCAGCGGAGACAACCCACCTGCCCTACGACAAGATCGTCGACTCCCCGGATTTCGCGGCGGCGCTTCAGAACGAGACCTTCGACGTCGTCATCGACCCCGTCGGCGGTGCGGTCCGGTCGGACAGTCTCAAGCTGATGCGTGCGGGGAGCCGCCTCATTGTCGCCAGCAATGCCAGCGGTGACTGGACGCATGAGGTCAAGTCCAATGATCTCTGGCTTGGCAGCATGTCAATGTCCGGTTTCAATGCCGCTGCCTATTTCGCCACCCATCCGCAGGTTGTTCGCCCCGCACTCGAGGCGGCGTTAACGGCGCTGGCTGCGGGTCTGGGGAACATCGTGGTTGATCTGCTGCCGCTCGAGGACGCGCCGGCCGCCCACCGCAAGATGGAAAGCCGCACGCTCGACGGGCGGATCGTGCTGGAGATCAATCGCTAAACGAAAGGGCTCAGAAATCTCGTTCCCGCACATAGACGGGGTATTGAGCCTTGGCCGCGTCTGCCTTTTCGTGATCGATGATCGCCAGCAGCAAAGGTTCGCTCTGGCTGGTGTCACCCAGCGGGTTTGCCGAGGGATCGAATACGAAGCCGCCGCCGCCGAAGATGGGCGGCTCGCCATCAGCAGCGCCGACACGATTGGAGCTCATGACATAGGCGCCGCTGACAATGGACGCCATGGCGCCTGCGGTGCGCCAGTGGGACATGCTGCGTCCGGACGCTCTCGGCACGGCGATCAGATGGGCGCCCTGTTTGCCGAGCGCGCGGGCTCGTTCCGGAAACATCAACTCGGTGCAGAGAAGCACGCCAACCCTCAAGCCCGCGATGACATGCGTGTCAAAACCTGGGATGGCAGGCGCAAACCACCCGTCCTCCTGCCAGCCCTCTTCGGCGGGGAAAAGATGTTTGTGATGCAAGATGCGGTAAACGCCATTTTCGATAACAAAGGCCTCATTGGCGAGCCGCCCGCCATGGACGACGGGCCGCGAAGAAATCACCGCCGCCGCGAGTTCCCCAAGCGCAGGCAGAGACTGCGCATGCAGGTCCGCCCATGCTTCGGCGCGGGCCTGATCATAAGGCAACGTCTTCGGCAGCCAGGCGCCAAACGGCATTTCGTTGGTGATCAGAATATCGGGCGAAAGGCGGCTGACAGCGTCGGCGCAGGCGCGCCATTGCTGGCTTCCAACGACCATTCCATCCGGCCATTCCACTGCGCATGCCGTCACCATGGTCGCTCCTCCTCCAAATGCGCGCTTTTGGTCCGCATTGCCTTACCAAGCTTGATGCCAGCCTATCAGCCTCTGGTTCGTCCCGCTCAAAAATCGGCGCGGGTCGCTCCGGACTTCTATTCAAGATCGGCGTCGATGCGGACGAACAATCCATCGGGATCGGCCTCAATCACGAGCAGGCCTGTCTCGTGGCCGAAGTCGCCCGTGAAATCGACGCGGAGTCGGGCTTTGTTATCGCCAAGATCGGTTAGCGACAAAAAGCGGGTCACCGTATGATATCCTCGGAAATACCGCTCGACATAGTCGCCGATGCCGGCATGGCCCTCGAATATATGACCTGTCGAGGGATCATCGATCACGGCATTGGCCGTAAACAGCGCCTGGACACCTTCGGCGTCGAAGGCGTTGAGCGCAGCGATCAGCGCATTGGCCGCCTTGCGCCATGCGTGAGGTTTCATTAATGTCATCGAAATCTCTCTTTCGCCGAAAGGTCTCGTCAGGGTCAAATCATGTATCCGCCCGACACTTCGATGGTCTGCGCGTTGATCCAGCGGCTGTCCTCGCCCAGCAGGTTTGCGATCATGGCGCCGACATCGTCGGGCTCGCCGATGCGGCCGAGCGCTGTCTGCCCCGCCAACAGGGTCTCAAACTCATCATTCAGGCCGCCGCCCAGATCGGTGCGGATCGCGCCGGGGGCGATCGAATTGGCGCGGATGCGACGGTCCCCGAACTCCTTAGCCATGTACCGGGTCAGCACCTCCAACCCACCCTTGAAGGCGGCATAGGGCGCGACGCCGGATGTGGCCACCCGGGTCGTGGCGCTGCTGATATTGACGACATGGCCGCCATCCGCCATCAGCGGCAGAAGCGTTTGGGTCAGGAAGAAAGGGCCCTTCAGGTGCACGCGATAAAGGGCATCGAAATCATCTTCGGTGACGGAGACGATCGGATTGAATTGACCGAAGCCCGCATTGTTGACGAGGGCGTCGAAACGATCCGTGTTCCAGACCGCTTCAAGCCGGCGGGCGACCTCGTCGCGAAATGCGGGAAAGGACGCGCTGTCGGCGACATCGAGCTTCACGGCGGCCGCTTGGCCACCCTGTTGGCAGATAGTCTTGACCACCGTTTCCGCCGCATCCTGATTGGCGTTGAACGTGATCAGGACGCCCATTCCGCGTCTCGCGCATGCGAGCGCGGTTGCGGCCCCGATCCCGCGACTTCCACCGGTAATGATGACGATAGGCATGGCTGCTCCTTTGATCTTAGCTTCGACCGAGAAGCGAAGACCGCTCTCGGAGATGAAATCTGATGCGCATCGGATAGCAGCAGCGGTGCCAGCCGCGCATTCCCGATCCTCTTCCCCACTTGCCTAATCCTGCCTGGCTCTTGCGTATTGCAGATTCCCTTGAGATGATCAGCTCGATGGAGAAACGACTTCTAGAACTGCGCCGACTGGCGTCATGGGCGGAAAATCGGCGCACCGAGACCGGCATCCCGCGGGTGGCGATGGTCAAGGGCGAAATCCCCGAGCACCGTCTGGCCATGGTTTATGAGCCGATGATCAACCTGATCCTCACCGGATCCAAGACGATGACGATCGGCGACCGCACCCTGCGCTACGATCCGGCAACCTATTTCGTCATGACTGTCGATCTGCCGGCGGTGGGCGCGGTCAGCGCGTCCGATCACGGCGATCCTTATCTGGCCGTCAGCCTGTCGCTTGAGCCCGCCATTCTGGCGGAGCTTCTGGCCGGCTTGCCCAATCATGCCGCGTCATCTGCCATCAGCGCTGGCTTTTCGGTCGCGCCTGTTTCAGACGATCTGCTGGACGCTTGGGTCCGGATGTTGCGTCTGATGGAGCGGCCGGAGGAGATTCCTCTGTTTGCGCCGCTTTATGAGCGCGAAATCCTGCTCCACGTGCTGCAGGGGCCGCTTGGCTACATGCTGCGCGCCATCGCTGCGCCAGAAACCCCGTTTGCGGGAATTGAACGCGCCGTCCGCTGGATAAGAGAGAATTTTGCGCGGCCCTTGCGGGTGGAGAACCTCGCGGACATGGCAGCCCTCAGCGTATCTGCCTTTCATCGCCACTTCAAAGCCGTGACTGCACTCAGCCCGCTCCAGTATCACAAGCATGTCCGCCTGCTGCACGCGCGCTCCCTGCTGATTGCAGGCGAAGGAAATGCCACCACGATTGCCTTCAGGGTCGGCTATGAGAGCCCGAACCAGTTCAGCCGCGAGTATGCGCGTCAGTTCGGTCGGCCACCGTCGCTGGATATCAGGGCACTGCGCGGGTAGGCGCAATGAGATGACGGTCCAGGTAAGCGAAATCGCTTTCATCGACCCGCATATATCCAAAAACGGCATGGCAGATGCGGCTGAGCAGCGAGCCTGAATCGCGTTCGCTTGCGGCCGAAGCGTTATCGCACAGGCTACGGGTGATGGAGAACAGATCCGAAGCCATGATGCGAGCGCTGTGGTGCAAGGGCATTTTCGAGCTTACCAGCACATGCTCTATACATCGCAGGATCGTGCAGGACGCCGGACGGTCAAGTTCGGCGCTTTCGAAATGATGCTGCTGACGGTCGAGCAGAACCGCAAGATCCGGACGCTGCAACTGATGCCGCACGGCCGCTTCTGCCATGCCTATGATGGCAAGGCGCCAGTCCTGATGATGTGACGCCGTCACCACATCTTCGACCAGGATCGCCCCGGACCGCCGCCAGAGTTCCGCCGTGATGGCATCCTTGTTCGGGAAATACTGATAGAGCGAGCCGACGCTCACGCCCGCCCGCTCCGCGATGGTATTGGTGTTGTAATGCTCCAGGCGCCCCTCCTCCAGAATGCGAGCAGCGGCCTCGACGATGCAGTCGACTGTGTACACGGAGCGGGTCTGCTGGGCGCTTTTACGCGCAAAAACCTGCTTTGAGATAGGCATCGCGTCGTCCTTCAGAATGCGAGTGGCCGCTCGCGCCACGACATCTATTCTGTCGCTTAATCGAAGATGAAGGAGAGCGACATACAAGAACTAGCCCTTGATACAAAGCGAATAGTCGAGCTCGTCTGCGATGCAGCAGCCCGACTAGCCCTTATTACGGAACGGCCTGAACCCGATCAACCACTTCAAATCGTCATTCGATGGATCCAGCACATCAGCGCACGGGCTGGCGTAGAATTGCGCAAGCAATTGTCCATCGACTATCCAGATATTGGCTGGGCGGACGAAGACAATGGCAACCTAAAAGATGGGCGTCCCTACTGGCTTTATGACCCCGTCGATGGAGCTTATCACTTCATCCAGCGCCTGCCCCTCTGGTCAAGCTCGCTAGTCCTGATTGTTGACGGCAAGCCCGTATTCTCCATCGTCCATGACCCAGCACTGAAGGAGACCTTCATTGCGGAAAAGGGTTGCGGCGCGACCTGCAACGGAAGAAGACTGTCGGTCTCCAACAAGCAAAACCTTCAAGTGGCAGTTCTCGGCACATCCATTCCACCTCTCGCGCAGGTCGGGCCGACGGATCGGGACCGCGCGCTCGCCCTGTTAGGAGCTGCTTCTAACAGCGCCTTCGTCATCCGACCAATGGCTGCCGTATCGCTTCAACTGGCCTATGTTGCAGTGGGCCGGCTGGATGGCTTCTGGGAAACCGGCAACGACCCGGGAGATTGGCTGGCGGGAAGCCTTCTCGTCACCGAAGCCGGTGGGCAGGTGAGCACATTGAGCGGGGGAGAGTTTACCACGGGGGACGGCATCCTGACCGGCAACCAGACTATTTGCCGGGATCTCCAGCAAACCTTCAGAATGCAAGACCAGCCGAGCAGGCCGACGGATAACGTCGTTGCACATCAACGCGAAGATGCAGACGCCTGTTCGCGCAAATAGGTGACGAACGCCCGCATTGTGGCGCTCAGGTGGCGGTGGCGCGGGTAATAGAGGCACAACCCCGGATAGGGTGGCGTCCATTCGGATAACACTTGCACCAGCAATCCCTGATCGATTGCCGAGCGCGCCATCCACCGGGTCAAATAGCCGAGCCCGTAGCCATCCAACGCCGCAGCAAGAATAAGGCGGGAGTTGTCGAGGATAAGGTTCCCCTTCGTTTCGACCACAAGAGCTTTGCCGCGATGTTCAAACTCCCATCGATACAAGCGGCCTGACGGCATCCGAAGCTGAATGCAACGATGTTCCGCCACGTCTGCCGGAGAGCGCAATGGTGGTGCCGTTTGGAGATAGGTAGGTGCCGCCACGACGATATGCTGCTGCATCGGCCCGAGCGGGATGGCGATCATGTCTTCGGAAACAATTTCGCTGGACCGGATGCCGCAATCGAACCCGTGCTCAGCAATATCGACAAGCCGCCCCTCGCTAACGATCTCGATCTGAACCTTGGGAAACGACGCCATGAACTTGAGGAGCAGCGGCCTCAAAACCTGTTCCGCGGCCGTGGCGTCGGCGTTGATCCGGATCGTGCCAGAAGGTGCCACACTATAATCACCCAGTTCCTCGACGGCCTTTTCGATCTCATGCAGCGCAGGTGCAAGGCGGGAAAGGAAACGCTGACCGGCTTCCGTTAGAGACACGTTCCGGGTCGAGCGTTGGAAGAGCTGAACATTCAGCCGCGCTTCGAGATTGGCCACACTGTGGCTGAGTGCCGAGGGACTGAGATCTGATCGTCGCGCAGCAGCACGAAATCCGCCGGACTGAGCCACCGCGACAAAGGCCGCCAGCTCTGCCGGAGACAGCGCGATCGGTGTTCGAAAAGCCTCACCATTCTGTCCACTTGTGTCCATCTAATTGAGACAATGCCGGAATGTTATCTCCTTTGCAATCCCTCGGAAACAAAGGTCAAATCAATGTCATTCCAGATACCCTACGGCTTCCCCTCCACCGCTGATGAGGTCCTGAGCGGCGTTGACCTCTCAGGTAAAACGATGATCGTCACCGGCGGCGCGAGCGGCATCGGGATCGAAACAGTGAAAAGCCTCGCCGCAGCGGGCGCTTCCGTAACGATAGCCGCGCGCCGCACCGACGCGGCGGAAGAGGTCGCGCGCATCATTCGGGCGAACACAAGAAACGGGCAGATCGACGTGCGTCCGCTTGATCTGTCCGACCTGACGTCCGTTCGGCGCTTCATCAAAAACTGGGAAAGTCCCCTGCATGCGCTCATCAACAATGCCGGGATCATGGCTTTGCCAGACTTGCAACGCACCGTGGAGGGTTGCGAAATGCAGTTTGCGACCAACTTCCTTGGCCACTTTGCTTTGACGCTCGGCCTGCGACGGCATCTTGCCAAGGCTGGTAATGCGCGGGTCGTTTCGGTCAGTTCGACAGGTAGCCTGTTTGGTCCCGTGTTCTGGGATGATCCGCATTTCCGTTTCATTCCCTACGATCCGCTGCTGGCCTATGCGCAGTCGAAGACAGCCTGCATCCTGTTGTCCGTCGGGATCAAGGATCGCTGGGCTTCTGACGGAATCGTCTCCAACGCCCTCAATCCGGGGGCGATCGCGACCAGCCTTCAGCGGCATACTGGAGGCCTGCGAACGCCGGAAGAATTTCGCAAGACGCCTGCACAAGGTGCCGCGACATCAGTGCTTCTGGCGGCTTCCCCTTTGGTGGAGGGGGTGAGTGGCCAGTATTTCGACGATTGCCAGGAGGCGCCGCTGGTGACGCAACGACCGGGTGGCAGGCTTGAAGGCGTGGCACCCTATGCGCTCGACAGCGCCAATGCCGATCGGCTTTGGGATATGGCGTCCAAGTTGGTTGGAGACATCAAATGAATGAGATGTTTCGTGTGGGTTTCATTGGCCTTGGCGATCAGGGCGGATTAAAGTCTGGGCTGTAGGGCGGAAGGAACACGAGCCTGGCACCGGCACGTTCAATGGCATCGCGGACACCGGCTGTGTTGTGCGCAGGCAGGTTATCCATGACAACCACGTCGCCGATTTTCAGGGTGGGAAGCCGCACCTGTTCGAAATAAGGACGGAAGACGTTGCCGTTCATTGCGCCATCGTAGACGAATGGTGCGGTCATTCCGGTGAGGCGCAACGCATCGGTAAACGTCGTCGTTTTCCGATGGCCGTGCGGTACGCCAGCGCGGCAACGCTCACTGGGCGCTCCACGGCCACGGCTTCGAGGCCTCGAACGTCGCCAATATCGCGACATTTGGCATGGTGTATATGTCTGTTGTCATCGTCGAGCCTCTCGTGGATCTCGCAGTGCTTGCTGCGGCGAAGTTCTGGCCCCTAGGGCAACCGACAACCCTTCTTCACCACCCGCCTTCATCGGTCAGACGCTTAAGCGCAGATCGATCGACGACTTTCAGAGAGCGCATGGCCCCGCCATGCGCTTTTCCTTTGAAAGAGAATGAGCTTTGCGCTACCGCGAAGACAACGAGGCCGGAACCGCCTCAGACAAACTGCTGCATAAAGAAAGAGCGAGGTAGTTTCCGATGCGCATCCTCTCCGAAGCCCATTATCCGGAACTGCCGAACTACTATCGCGGCAAGGTCAGGGAAAATTACGACCTGCCCGATGGCACGCGCATTATCATCTCGACAGACAGACTGAGCGCTTTCGACCGTATCCTGACATGTATCCCTTATAAGGGACAGGTTCTCACTCAGACCGCCCGCTTCTGGTTCGAGCAGACGAAGGACATTTGCCCCAATCATGTCGTGGCTTATCCGGACCCCAATGTTGTGGTCGGCAAGCGACTTGATATCCTGCCCGTGGAAATTGTCGTGCGCGGCTATCTCGCCGGCACCACCGGGACGTCCATCCTCACTCTCTATAAGAAGGGTGAGCGCCGCATGTATGGGATCACCCTGCCGGACGGCCTGCGCGACAATGAGAAACTGCCGGAAGCCATCATTACGCCAACCAGCAAGGAATTCGACGGCGGCCATGATGAACCTCTGACGCCGGACGAGATCATCTCGAAAAAGCTCCTGACCGCTGAGCAATGGAAGACGCTATCCACGTATGCCCTGGCGCTTTTTGCGCGTGGTCAGAAACTGGCAGCCGAACGTGGCCTTATCCTGGTCGACACCAAATACGAATTCGGGACCGACGAGGATGGCACGATCATTCTCGCCGATGAGATCCATACGCCCGACAGCAGCCGCTACTGGATTGCTGACAGCTACCAGCAGAGCTTTGAGAGGGGCGACCGTCCGCAGAGCTTCGACAAGGATTTCGTGCGTTCCTGGGTCGTTGAGCGCTGCGATCCTTATCAAGACGACATTCCCGAAATTCCGCTCGCACTGGTCGAGCAAACGTCTCATGTATATATAAGTGCATATGAAGCCATCACGGGGGAGAAATTCGTCCCCGATGATAGCGGCGCAACGCCCTGGGCACGTGTCCGCGGCAATCTCGCGCCCTATTTCCAGGAGAAGCAGGCATAGGAATGGATCGAGCGTCCCGCGCATATGTTTCGGATCACGTGTCTACCGCAACTGACGGCGTTGCGGGCAAGCGTCCTCGTCGTTCGGCGGATGAAACGCGCGCAGAGATTCTGAACACGGCGGAGGCGTTGTTTCGGTCGCATGGCTATGCCAGTGTTACCATCGCCGACATTGCGGCTGAACTCGGCATGTCGCCGGCGAACGTCTTCAAGCACTTTCGTACCAAAAGCAGCCTAGTCGATGCCATCGCCACGAGATCGATTGAAAAGACCCTTCAGGTTCTAAAGACGTTGGACGGAAAAGCGCCCGCCTCCCAGCGTCTCTTCACCCTCGCACATGATCTCATGCAGTCACATCTCAAGAAGATTGAGGAGGCACCTTACATCTTCGAGATGATCCTGGTGACCGTGCGCGAGGAACTGGATTGCGGCGAGCGGTTCCAGGAGATCATGATCGAGACGATCTCGCAGATCATCCAAGCAGGCGTCGATGAAGGAACTTACTTCGTCGTCGATGTGGATCGCTTCGCTCAGGCGGCCTTCAACGCGCTCGCCTGCGTCATTCATCCTGTCATGATCGCCAATGAGAAGGCTGATATATTGGCAACACGATGCCGTGAAGTTGTTGCTCTCATTGATGCTGCACTGCGGTCGCCGCTTGCCAAGTGATGAAGTTTGACATACGTCACTTAATCGTGGCGCGACCGTTCTCTTCCCAATGAGCACGAACCGAGGAACTGATATCCGGTTGATCGGCAAGTGAACAGCCTCCGATTTCAACGCCACCAAGACTTGCATCAGTGAGAGTTTCATGACGCCACGCTTCCAAATCGCCTCAGCCCTCCTCCTCTGCATCGGCGCCCTTGCTGGCTGCAGCGAAAATAAGTCTGCGAATGCCGCAGGACCTGGGGGCAAGGGCGGCGAGCGTCCACCCGCGCAGGTCAGTGTCGTGACGATGAAAAAGGCGGCCTATCCGCTGACTACCACCCTACCCGGGCGTGCATCGGCCTATCAGACCGCTCAGATCCGTCCGCGTGTCAGCGGCGTGATCAAGGAAATATCATTTCGCGAGGGCAGCGAAGTGAAGGCGGGCGACCTGCTCTATAAGATCGAGGACGATACCTACGCCGCCGCATCTGCTCAGGCGGAAGCGAGCCTGCGCAAAGCGGAAGCGAGCGTTCCGACGGCGAAGTCGAACCTTGCCCGACAGGAGCGACTGGTCGGCAGCGGCGCCACACAGGTGGAGTTGGAGAATGCTCGAGTGACCCTGCTTCAGGCCGAAGCCGATGTGGCCGTTGCCAAGGCGAACCTGCGGTCTGCTGATATCGAGTTGAACCTCACGGAAATCCGCGCGCCCTTCGAGGGCGTGACGAGTGCGTCCAGTTTCTCGATCGGCAATGTCGTCACTGCCAATCAGACGGATGCCTTGACGACCCTCCGCCGTCTCGATCCGATTTACATCGATTTGACGGAATCGAGCGTTAACCTTCTGCGTTTGCGGGAAGCGATCAAGGCCGGCCGCATCAATCGGACCGACGACCAGATCACCGACATTCGGCTGACCCTGGATGACGGCATCGATTACCCAGTCGTCGGTAAGCTCGACATGTCGGAAATGGCGGTAAGTGAGACCACCGGGACCTTCACGATCCGCGCAGTTTTCGACAACCCGGACGATCTGATCCTGCCCGGCATGTATGTTCGCGCCACAGTCAATGTCGGCACCGAAGAAGGCTATCTCATTCCCCAGCGTGCCGCGACGCGCAATCCGAACGGCGAGCTTTCGGCCAAGTTCGTCACGGCGGATGGCAAGGTCGAAACGCGGACCTTCAAGGAGAGCCAGGTTTCGGGCAACAACTGGTTGGTTTCGTCGGGCATAAATGACGGTGACAAGCTCATAGTCGACGGTTTCCAGTGGATTGGTGATGGTGCGCCGGTTCAACCGGTCGACGCCAAGGTGAATGAAAAGGGACTGGTCGAAGTCACCGCGGCGCCGGATGCCGCCCCTGCCGCACAGCCATGAGCGTGCGATAGCAAGGCAACACAGGCGTTAGGGAACAACCAATGGCCAAATTCTTCATCCGTCGCCCGATCTTTGCCTGGGTGATCGCGATCATCATCATGCTCGGCGGCGCGCTCGCGATTTCAACGCTGTCCATCGCGCAGTATCCGGAGATTGCCCCGACAACGGTGCGCATCTCCGCGACCTATACCGGTGCAAGCGCCGAGACCGTCGAGAAGTCTGTCACCTCCATCATCGAGGACGGCATGACGGGTCTTGATGACCTCACCTACATGACCTCGTCCTCGAGCACAGGATCCGCTTCAGTCACCCTGACCTTCGGCAATTCCGTCGATCCGGACATTGCCCAGGTGCAGGTGCAGAACAAGCTGCAACTCGTGCAATCGCAGCTTCCGGATGTCGTCCAGTCCGACGGCCTCACAGTGACCCGCTCGACCTCCAGCATTTTGCTCGTTGGCGCCCTCGTCTCTACCGATGGTGCGCGGTCCAACGTCCAGCTCGGCGACATCTTCTCGACCCAGATTGAAGACCAGATCAAGCGTCTGGAGGGAGTCGGCAGCATCCAGGTATTCGGCACCGGCTATGCCATGCGCGTCTGGCTCGATCCTTACAAGCTGAACAAGTTCCAGCTCACCCCGACCGACGTAACGTCGGCGATCCAGGCGCAGAACACTCAGGTCTCCGTTGGCGCGCTCGGCAGCCTTCCGGCAGAGGAAGGCCAGCAGCTGAATGTGACGGTAACGGCACAAAGCCAGTTGCAGTCCGTCTCGGATTTCGAGTCGATCATCCTTCGCACCGAAACGGATGGTGCAACCGTCCGTCTGAGCGACGTTGCCCGCATCGAGATCGGCCAGGAAAGCTACTCCACCAACACCCGCTCCAACCGCAACCCGGCAACCGGTTTTGCCGTTAATCTGGCAACGGGCGCGAACGCACTGGATACCGCCGACCGGGTGAAGACCCAGCTCGCGACCATTGCACCGTCGCTGCCTGAGAACGTCGTCATCACCTATCCCTATGACACGACGCCGTTCGTCGAGCTGTCGATTGAGAAGGTGGTGCACACGCTGATTGAAGCGATCATCCTCGTCTTCTTTGTCCTTCTAATTTTCCTGCAGAACCTGCGGGCCACCTTCATCCCGATGATCGCCGTCCCCGTGGTGCTTCTGGGTACCTTCGGCATCCTTGCGCTTACCGGCTATTCAATCAACACACTGACGATGTTTGCTATGGTCCTTGCCATCGGTCTGCTCGTCGACGACGCGATCGTTGTCGTTGAAAACGTCGAACGCATCATGACTGAAGAAGGCCTGTCGCCGCTCGAGGCGACGGAAAAGTCCATGGGCGAAATCACCGGCGCAATCGTCGGTATCGCGCTCGTCTTGACCGCCGTCTTCATCCCTATGGCCTTCTTCGGCGGGTCGACCGGCATCATCTATCGCCAGTTCTCGGTCACCATCGTCTCAGCCATGCTGCTGTCGGCGCTCGTCGCTATCGTGCTGACGCCAGCACTCTGCGCGACGATGTTGAAGCCTGTCGATCACCATAAGGCCAAGTGGGGACCGGCGGCCTGGTTCAATCGCAACTTCGATAGGGCGACCGGCGGTTACGTCTCGTCCATCGCCTACCTTCTGAAGCGGCCGCTCCGCGTCCTGCTGATGTTCGCCCTGGTCATCGGCGGCATGAGCTGGTTCTTCCTTCGCCTGCCGACGTCATTTCTGCCGCAGGAAGACCAGGGCGTGTTGATGACGATCGTGCAGTTGCCGAACGGGGCAGCGTCCACACGCACGGGCGAGATCATTCACAAGATCGAAGACTACTATCTGGAGAAGGAAAAGGACGCCATTCAGGACGTGTTCTCCGTCTCCGGCTTCTCCTTCGTCGGATCGGGTCAGAACTATGCTCTGGTCTTTGCCAAGCTGAAGGACTTCGATCAGCGCACCAAGCCTGAACTGGCCGCGTCAGCCATCGTTCAACGCGCCATGGGCTATTTCTTCACCCTGCGCGATGCACAGGTCTTCCCGCTTCAGCCTCCTGCGATCCCGGGCCTTGGCAACTCCAGCGGCTTCTCGATGTATCTCGTCGACAGCGGCAAACGCGGCACCCAGGCGCTGACAACGGCCTCTCAGACGCTGATCCAGTCGGGTAACGGCAATCCGAACGTCAGCTCGCTGCGGTCCAACAACCCGCCCGCCGAAACCCAGCTGAAGTTCCTCCTGGATCAGGAAAAGATGGGCGCGATGGGTCTCGATATCGCAACCGTCAACAGCATGCTGTCGACAATCTTTGCGGGCCGTGACGTCAACGATTTCACTCTCAATGGCGAATTGAAGCCGGTTTATGTCCAGGGTGATGCGCCTTTTCGCATGCGCGAAGACGCGATCAACGACTGGCATGCGCGTAATTCCGACGGCGAGATGGTCCCCTTCTCCTCCTTCATCAAGACGCAGTGGATCAGCGGCGCGCCGACACTCAGCCGCTTCAACGGCGTGGGGGCAATTTCGCTCGAAGGCGCAGCAGGTGCCGGCGTCAGTTCCGGTACCGCGATGGACACGATGGAACAGCTGACCTCCGCCATGGAGGGTGGCTACACCGTCGCTTGGCAGGGCATTTCCTACCAGGAACGACTGTCGGGCTCGCAGGCTCCGATGCTCTATGCGCTGTCTGTCCTGATCGTCTTCCTCTGCCTTGCAGCCCTGTATGAAAGCTGGTCGATCCCCTTCTCCGTCATCATGGCGGTGCCGGTCGGCGTGCTTGGCGCTGTGGCCGCGGCATCCTTCTTTGGCCAGTCCAACGACGTCTATTTCAAGGTTGGCTTGCTGACGACGATCGGTCTTGCGGCGAAGAATGCGATTCTCATCGTGGAGTTTGCAAAGGACCGTCAGGCAGCCGGAATCA
The DNA here is from genome assembly GCF_006443685.1 of Rhizobium glycinendophyticum. Classification (NCBI taxonomy): domain Bacteria; kingdom Pseudomonadati; phylum Pseudomonadota; class Alphaproteobacteria; order Hyphomicrobiales; family Rhizobiaceae; genus Peteryoungia; species Peteryoungia glycinendophytica. The sequence continues at coordinate 32,672 of NZ_VFYP01000005.1, forward strand.
GTGTCATTGATGCAACACTGGAGGCCGCAAAGCTTCGCCTGCGCCCGATTGTCATGACGTCGCTCGCGTTCATTCTGGGCGTCGTCCCGCTGGCAGTTGCCACCGGGGCGGGCTCCGCTGCACAAAATTCCATCGGTATCGGTGTCCTGGGCGGCATGTTGACCGCAACGGCCCTCGGTATCTTCTTTGTACCGTCGTTTTTCGTCATCGTTCGGCGACTTTCCGGCAGTGCAAAACCGAAAGATTCGCTGTCATCGTGAAGATTGACAAACTATGTTAACCAACTATTGCGTAGGCTGCCGGGTTGGCCTGCGTGAACAATGCGGTCTTCGGCGAGGGTGCTATAACGGCCCTCAAGGACGACCGGGGACGAACACAGGAAAACGTGATGCCATCCATTCGCGCAGCCGCTCCACTTGTAATGCTCCTACTCTCTGGTTGCGTCGTCGGACCTGATCACGAGACACCTCAGACCGCCCTGCCTGTAAAGTTTTCTGAAGGCAGCACCAAAGCAGCTGGCGATGTTTCCCTGGCCCCCTGGTGGACCGCCTTCAATGATCCGCGGTTGAACTCTTTGGTGGAAAAGGGTTTGGCAGAGAACCTGGACGTCCTGCAGGCCATCGAGCGGATCTCTCAGGCCGAGGCAAGCTTCCGTGCTTCGGACGCTGGCGCGTTCCCGCAGCTCAACTTATCCGCTTCCCAGGAGACTGCCGGGCGTGATGCGAAGGGTGCCCTGGTCACGGACAGCCCGACGAATTCAACAAGCTCAGGCAGCATCAGCGTCTCTTGGCTTCTGGACCTGTTCGGCCAGTACAAGCGATCGAAGGAAAGCGCCAAGGCAACCCTCGATGCTGCTTATGCCAGCGCCGACGTTGCACGGCTCACCTATCTGTCCAGCGTCGTCTCGGCCTATGTCGACGCGCGCTACTATCAGGAACGCATCGCGATCGCGAAGCAGAACCTCGCATCCCGCAGAGAGACCCTGCAGCTGACCCAGTTGCAGCTGGAAGCGGGCGCCGCATCTCGTCTCGATGTCGTGCAGTCCGAAGGTCTGGTGAACTCGACACTGGCCGAAATTCCCGGTCTGGAAACCTCGTTCCGCCAGTCGACGCACCGCATCGCGGTTCTGCTCGGCCTGCCTGCAGCGACGCTGGTCGCCGACCTGCAGAAGGGGGCGCCCCAACCTTACGCCCGTCGCAGCGTCAGTGCTGGCGTACCGGCAGATCTGATCCGCAACCGTCCGGACATCCGTGCGGCAGAGCGCCAGCTGGCATCCGCCGTTGCTGAAGTCGGAGTCGCCGAAGCCGCGCTCTACCCGTCAATTACGCTCAGCGGCTCGATCACGCCGGCCTATGTCTCGACCTCGAATGCCTTCGGTGCGAGCAGCAGCTGGGGCTTCGGCCCGAGCCTGAACCTGCCGATCTTCGACGCCGGCACGCGCCGCGCCAATGTTGACGCGCAAAAGGCATCCGCACGCGAAGCCTATCTGGCGTGGAAGGAAACTGTTCTGGGCGCTGTCGAGGAAGTTGAGAACGCTCTGGTCGCGGTCAACCGCACCCGCCAGACCGTCTCGGCCCTGACGGCGACCGTGCGCTCCTATCAGGAAGCCCTGCAGCTGGCGACAGCAAGCTATCGTGACGGCGCATCCTCGCTGCTCGACGTGCTCGATGCACAGCGCAACGTCGCAAGCGCTCAGGCCAACCTCGCTCAGGCGGTTCAGCAGATGGCAACCAACTACGTCAATCTGAACGTTGCCATCGGCGGCGGTTACGCCTGGGGCGGCAAGACTGTCGTTGCCAGCAAGTAATCTGTAGACAGACCGGCATTTTGGAGGCCCGGCACCGGAAACGGTCGCCGGGCTTCTTGCATCTGAGCCTCAGAAAGTTGCCGGCGTATTGATCCAGATGAGCACTGTCTCGCCGCTCGAGATATTGCGCCAGGAATGCGGTCTGCGGCTCTCGAAATAGAAGCTGTCCCCCGCATGCAACTCGAAGAACTTGTCACCATCGAGAATGATTTCCAGACTACCAGCCAGCATGTGGATGAACTCTTCCCCCTCATGCTGATAGGCCCCCTCGCTCGACGCGCCGGGCGCCAACTGGAAGCGATTACATTCCATCTGGTTGCGCCCTTCGGCCAGCACCTGAACAGCGACGCCTGATGATGTCGTGGGCCAGGAGGGCCACTTCCCTTCCCTGATCAGCGATTCGCCCCCCACGCTTTCTTCCTGACCACTCAACGAGGCCAGCGTCGTGCCGAGGTGACGCGCCACCTCGTGGAGAGCCGTAAAAGACAATCCCTGGGACGTACGCTCGAACGTCGAAAGCTGCGACACCGATACGCCGGTCGCCTGGGCGATGCTCTCCAGGGTTTTGCCCGCATCGCGCCGCAGTCGACGGATCTTCGACCCGGGACGGATGTCGCCGGTGTCTCCGACCTCCTCGTCTGCGTAGCTGCCGTCCTCATCACTGGCAGAGGCTGAGGCAACCTGATCTTTCAGCGTCTCGCGAATGGCTGCGGGATTAAGACCACGTTCGGTCCTGAGCCAGGCAATTTGCTTCAGCCTATCGATGAGGACACGGTCATAGAGCCTTTGCCCCGTTGCAGTGCGAATTGGCTGGATCAGGTCCTGGCTTTCCCAAAGCCGCAAGGTGGAGGGCGATACGCCCGCCATTCTTGCCGCCTCCGCAATCTTGAACCGGATGTCGTCCACGCTGTCCTCAATCAAATGTCGCAGTCACGGGTGATAATGCCGACAAAGCATATTGCAAGTCTACAGAAAAAATGTAGGAAATATGCAAGAAGCATGTCCGCAGCCACTCAGGACATACTGGCACCCCTTCGCACAGGACAGAAACGATGAAGAACGCCGAAATCTCAGCTCGCAAAAATGACGCCATCTCCCGCGGCGTCGGCATGACCACCCAGATCTACGCCGACAAGGCTGAGAACTCGGAGATCTGGGATGTCGAAGGCCGACGTTACATCGACTTCGCCGGCGGCATCGCCGTTCTCAACACCGGCCATCGTCACCCGAAGGTCGTGGAAGCCGTCAAGAAGCAGCTCGACCGCTTTACCCACACCTGCCATCAGGTCGTGCCATACGAAAACTACGTGGCGCTTGCCGAACGCCTGAACAAGATGCTGCCGGGCAACTTCGAAAAGAAGACGATCTTCGCGACGACGGGTGCAGAAGCCGTGGAAAACGCGATCAAGATCGCTCGCTGCGCCACCGGCCGTTCCGCCGTCATCGCCTTTACCGGCGGCTTCCACGGCCGCACCTTCATGGGCATGGCGCTCACGGGCAAGGTCGTGCCCTATAAGGTTGGCTTCGGCCCTATGATGAACGACGTGTTCCACGTTCCCTTCCCGCTGGAAATGCACGGCATCGACGTCGAGACCACCCTCGACGTCCTCGACAAGCTGTTCAAGGCAGACGTCGATCCGAAGCGCGTGGCAGCGATCATTCTGGAGCCGGTTCAGGGCGAAGGCGGCTTTTACGACGTGCCGCGCGCGCTCATGAAGGCGCTGCGCGAACTCTGCGACGAACACGGTATCCTGCTCGTTGCCGACGAAGTGCAGACCGGTTTTGCCCGCACGGGCAAGATGTTCGCGATGGAGCACTACGACGTGGTCCCGGACCTGACGACCATGGCGAAGAGCCTCGCCGGCGGCTTCCCGCTCTCGGCCGTCACCGGCCGCGCCGAATTGATGGACGCCCCCGGCCCCGGCGGCCTCGGCGGCACCTATGCCGGCAACCCGCTGGCGATCGCAGCCGCCCATGCCGTGCTCGGCGTCATCGAGGAAGAGCAGCTCTGCGACCGCGCTAACCAGCTCGGCAGCCGTCTCAAGCAGCGCCTCGAAGCACTGCGTGCCGACGTTCCGCACATCATGGACATCCGCGGCCTCGGCTTCATGAACGCCGTCGAGTTCAAGATCCCGGGAACCAACAAGCCGAATGCCGATTTCACCAATGCGGTGCGCGTCAAGGCGCTGGAGAAGGGCCTGATCCTGCTCACCTGCGGCGTCTATAGCAACGTGATCCGCTTCCTCGCCCCGATCACCATTCAGGACGAGGTCTTCAACGAGGCGCTCGACCTGATCGAAGCCTCGATCCGTGAAGTTGCAGCAGGAGCCTGAGGCATGACCATTTCCAAAGTTCTGACCGACAAGTTGAAGGACCCGACGCTGGCGACCGACAAGTCGCTGGTGGGCAATGCCTGGCTCGCCACCAGCCAGTCTGGCAAGAGCTTCGAAGTGACGAACCCGGCGACGGGCGAAGTCATTGCCGTTCTTCCGGACTTGAACAAGGCGGAAGTCACCAAGGCCATCGATGCGGCTCACTCTGCGCAGAAAACCTGGGGGAAGAAGACGGGCAAGGAACGCGCTGCCGTTTTGCGCAAGCTCAATGACCTGATGGTCGCCAATGCCGATGACCTCGCCACCATCCTGACGATGGAAATGGGCAAGCCCTGGGCCGAAGCGCGCGGCGAAATCCTCTACGGCGCATCCTATGTCGAGTGGTTTGCCGAAGAAGCCAAGCGCGTCTACGGCGACACCATCCCCGGTCACCAGCCTGACAAGCGGATCATGGTCATCAAGCAGCCGGTGGGCGTCGTCGGTGCCATCACGCCATGGAACTTCCCAAATGCCATGCTGGCCCGTAAAGTGGCCCCGGCACTGGCAGTCGGCTGCGCGATGGTGTCGAAGCCTGCGGCTCAGACCCCGCTTTCGGCCCTCGCTTTGGCCCTGCTTGCCGAACGCGCGGGTCTCCCGGCAAGTCTCTTCTCTGTGCTGACCTCGACGGATGCTGCGATGGTGGGTCAGGAATTCTGCGCTAACGACAAGGTCCGCAAGCTGACATTCACCGGCTCCACCAATGTCGGACGCATCCTGATGCGCCAGGGTGCGGACCAGATCATGAAGCTGGGCCTGGAGCTTGGCGGCAATGCTCCCTTCATCGTTTTCGACGATGCGGATCTCGATGCCGCCGTAGAAGGCGCGATGATCTCCAAGTACCGCAATGCCGGCCAGACATGCGTCTGCGCCAACCGCCTTTATGTCCAGTCGGGCATCTACGATGCTTTCGCCAAAAAGCTTGCCGAGAAGGTCTCGCAGCTCAAGGTCGGTGACGGTTTCGCGGAGGGCGTCACGACGGGCCCTCTGATCGATGCCAACGCCATTAAAAAGGTGAAGGAACATGTGGTGGACGCGGTGTCCAAGGGCGCCAAGGTAGCGCTTGGCGGCAGCGGTGCCGACGCTGGCGAATTGTTCTTCCAGCCGACGATCCTGACCGGCGTGACGACCGACATGAAGGTTGCAATCGAAGAGACCTTCGGGCCGGTGGCCCCTCTCTTCAAGTTCGAGACGGAAGAAGAAGTCATCGAGATGGCCAATGCGACCGAATTCGGCCTCGCATCCTATTTCTACTCCAAGGACATAGCCAAGATCTTCCGCGTGGCCGAAGCCCTCGAATACGGCATGGTCGGCGTCAATACCGGCCTGATCTCCACGGAAGTTGCCCCCTTCGGTGGCATCAAGCAGTCGGGCCTCGGCCGTGAAGGCTCGAAATACGGCATCGATGACTACACTGAGATCAAATATATATGCCTCGGTGGCATCGCCTGACGATACCTCTGATCCCCGGCACCGGTCGGGGATCAGCTAACGTCGCTTGGGCCTCGCCCGAAGAGTCCCGCCGCCACTTCGGCGCCAAGCTTTGCAAGCGCTGCAAAGTGACTGCCCCGCGCGCTTGACCTTCGCCAGAAAAACGCGATGTCGCGGGTCCCGGCCCAATCCGAGATCGTCAGCAGACGGATATTCTCATCCTCGGAAAACTCCGAGCGCACGTAGAGCTCCGGAAACAGTGACAATCCCATTTCGATAGAAACCATCTGCCTCAGGGCATCGAGGCTCGATCCCTCATAGTCCTCGGCAAGGACCGCGCCCGACAGTTCCGAAAGCTTACGGACATCGTCCAGCAGCCGGTGACCACGGCCGAGTGTCATCAACCGCATCCCCTTCAGCGCTACCATCTCTACGGTCGTGCGATTCGCCAGAGGATGCGTTGCCGGAACGCCCAGAAAGATCCGCTCCCGGCAGATGATCTCCGACACGAGATCCGGCTCCTGGATAGGGACTGGTCCGACTCCGCAATCAGTCTCGCCTTCCAGCACGGCCCTTTCCAGCTGCCGCGGCCTGTCTTCCCGAATGTAGATCTTCAGCTCGGGATACTGCCGGTGCAAGGGAGGCAGCAGATAGGGAAGGAAATAGGGTCCGAAGGATGGGGCAACGCCAAGCCTGATCGCGCCCCCGAGATTGGCCTTCGACCCCGTCGCCAGCACCCTGATCTCATCGAGACCATTCAGGATCACCTTTGCCGCCGCGATGATCTCGGCTCCCACTGGCGTCGGCGTGACCTGGCCCGGCATCCGATCGATGAGCGTCACCCCGAGTTGCTTCTCAAGCAGCGCGAGCTGCACCGACAGGGTTGGCTGCGACACGTTACAGCGTTTGGCGGCTTCGCCGAAGTGGCCGGTCTCTCCGAGAGTGACAAGATATTCCAACTGTCGATGACTGGGGCGAAACGGCATAGCCCACCTCATAGAAAATAACTATCAGAATCATAATATCAATGAATTGGAATAATCAAAGGCCAACTACCATATTAGCAGTGCACGAAAGGAGATCATCCATGAAGCAACTGCTCAAAGCCCTCAGAGCCCGCCACTCGATTGTCGCCGCCAAGATCGATGAGGAACAGCGCCGTCCGCAACCGGACGGGATCCGGGTTCGCGCCTTGAAGAAGATCAAGCTGCATTTGAAGGAGCAGATCACGTTGCTCGAAAGGGGGGATGCCATGAAGGCGTCCACCGCAGGCTCCAAGAGCTCGAATTTCGGCAAGGCACTTCTCGCTGGCCGTTGAACTGCAATGCGCTTGATGGCGCTTGCTTGTTAGGTGAGAGCCGCCGAAGGCGCCACCATATCCCGCCGGCGAAAGCTTTCGCTGAACTTGGCCAAACAAAAAGCCCAGCGTCGGGGCGACGCTGGGCTTTCGCTATTGGCTTTGTACAACGCTCAGTTCTTGGCGCGTTCGACGTAGGAATTGTCTTCCGTCGCGATGACGACGCGGGTGCCGGCATCGATATGCGGCGGTACCATGGTGCGGATGCCGTTGGACAGCATCGCCGGCTTGTAGGAAGACGACGCAGTCTGACCCTTGACGACCGGCTCGGTCTCGGTGATCTCCAGCGTCACATGACGCGGCAGTTGGATCGCAAGCGCCACGCCTTCATGCATCGAGAGAATGCAGACCATGCCCTCCTGCAGATAGGCCTTCTGGTCACCCATGGTTTCGGCATCGACGACGACCTGGTCGTAGGATTCCGGGTTCATGAAATGGAAGCCTTCGCCGTCTTCGTAGAGGAACTGGTGGTTGACATCTTCAACAAAGGCGCGCTCGACCTGTTCGGTGGTGCGCCAGCGCTCAGAAACCTTAACGCCATCAACGATGCGGCGCATGTTCACCTGCGTGACCGGCGTACCCTTGCCGGGGTGGAAATTTTCGGCGGTGAGCACGACATAGAGCTTGCCGTCGACATCGATAACATTGCCCTTGCGGACGGAAGAGGCGATAACCTTGACCATTGGAATTCCTTGTATCTGCGTGAGACCCGTCGTAAAGGACGGCCGTCCCTGCTGACGTCTTCGAATTTCTCGGGCGGGACTAACCCAAATCCGGCAAAATAGCCAGCCCGTGTTGAGAGAAGGATCGAGAATCCGGAATGTCTGATGTCAGCCGTTCAGCCCCTGCGTGGTGGACCCCCTCGGCCCACGCCGATCGGCGACCGTTCCTGATCGGACGCAACCGGATCCAGGCCGCGTTCCGCAGCCATTTTGCAAGCGAGGATTTCGTCGAGGTCGATACGGCTACGCTTCAGATTTCGCCGGGCAACGAAGCCCATTTACATGCCTTCGCCACAGAAGCCATCGGACACGATGGCACGCCCGCTCCGCTCTACCTGCACACCTCTCCGGAATTCGCCTGCAAGAAACTTCTCTCCGCTGGCGAGACCCGGATCGCTTGCTTCGCGCATGTCTACCGCAATCGAGAACGGGGCCCGCTGCACCATCCGGAATTCACCATGCTGGAATGGTACCGTGTCGGTCAGTCCTACGAGATGCTGATGCGGGATTGCGCCGAACTGCTGGCACTGGCAGCCCGGACCGCTGGTACCAGCCGCTTTACTTTTAACGGGAAGTCGGCCGATCCCTTTGCGACGCCAGAACGGATCTCGGTTGGCGATGCCTTCACTCGCCATGCCGGCATCGATCTCCTCGCCACGATTGGTGAGGACGGCAGCACCGATCGCGAGGCGCTGGCCGCCCAGATGCGGGAAAAGTCCCTGCGCGTCGCCGAAGACGATACCTGGGCCGATCTTTTCAGCCGCGTTATCGTCAACAAGGTGGAGCCCAACCTCGGGCTGGGCCGCGCCACCATTCTCGACCGCTACCCCGTGGCCGAGGCGGCACTGGCAAGGCCATGCCCCGACGACCCCCGCGTCGCTGAACGGTTTGAACTCTACGCCTGCGGCGTGGAACTGGCCAATGCTTTCGGCGAACTGACAGATCCCAAGGAGCAGCGCCGCCGCTTCGAGGCCGAGATGGCGGAGAAGCAACGGGTCTATGGCGAAACCTACCCGCTGGACGAAGACTTCCTTGAAGCCCTAGCCATCATGCCGCAGGCCTCTGGCATCGCTCTCGGCTTCGACCGGCTGGTCATGCTGGCGACGGGCGCGCTCAGAATCGACCAGGTGATCTGGGCTCCGGTCCCGGAGACGCATCGTGGCTGACACTACCCTGCGCAGCATCCCCGATCTGGTCGCCGCCGGCCTGGTCGAGGTCGGTCAGGCAAAGGCGCTCGCCGATGTTGCAGAACGCTATGCAATCGCACTGACGCCAACTGTCTCGATGCTGATCGACCCTGACAACCCGCACGATCCGATCGCCGCGCAATACATCCCGACCGCAGCGGAACTGATCGAGCACCCTGACGAACGACCCGATCCGATCGGCGACCACCCGCATTCGCCGGTCAAGGGCATCGTCCATCGCTATCCGGACCGCGTGCTGCTCAAGCTCTTGCATGTATGTCCGGTCTACTGCCGCTTCTGCTTTCGTCGGGAAATGGTCGGTCCGGACGGGGATGGCACCCTATCGCCGTCCCAGCTTGAAGCTGCACTCAGCTACATCAGCAGCCACGACCGCATTTGGGAAGTGATCCTCACCGGCGGCGACCCGCTGATCCTCTCGCCGCGACGCCTCCGCGAGGTGATGCAGGCTCTTTCCGCCATCGACCATGTCAAGATCATCCGCATTCACAGCCGCGTCCCGGCCGTTGATCCTGCCCGCATCACGGAAGAACTGGTGGATGCCCTGAAGGCTCCGGGCAAGACCGTCTTCATCGCCCTGCACGTCAACCACCCACGAGAATTGACCGACGAGGTGCGCGTTGCCTGTGCGCGGCTTGTCGATTCCGGCCTCTCGATGGTGAGCCAGAGCGTTTTGTTGAAGGGGATCAACGACAACGCCGAGATCCTGGCGAACCTGATGCGCAGCTTCGTGGAGATGCGCATCAAGCCGTATTACCTGCATCACCCCGACATGGCCCCCGGCACAGCTCATTTTCGTCTGACGATCTCGGAAGGTCAGGCGATCATGCGCGAGTTGCGCAACCACGTCTCTGGTCTGTGCATTCCGCACTACATTCTCGATCTTCCGGGTGGGCACGGCAAGGTCGAAGCGAGCGCAAGTGCTCTTCGCGAAATTGAGCCAAATCGGTACATGATCATCGATCGGCACGGAGATGATCGGCCCTATGAAGGGTGAATGAACCTGGTAAATCCATCTAAACCGATAATAAAGGCAGGTTTGAGACGTTCCTGACTTTGGAATCCGTAGGATTTTACCGGAATTCTTAGCGAAAACTTCGTCTTTTCTCTGTAAGAAATCGCTCAATAAAAATTTGAGCCATGACTTGGGGAAGGAAAAACGATGAACGACACCATTCGCACACTTCTGTCGAAACTGGGTGGCCTTCCGGTTGCGGTCGACACGCTCGCCGATGAGGCGGACCTCTACGCTGCCGGCTTGTCCTCATTCGCATCGGTCCAGTTGATGCTTGGCCTCGAAGAGGCCTTCGACATGGAATTTCCGGATCATCTGCTGAACCGCAAATCCTTTGCCAGCATCGCGGCCATCGAAACCACGGTCAACATCATCCTTGAGGACAGAAAGGTCGCCTGATGGACCTCGCGAGCAAGTCGGCCGACCAGAGCCTCAAAGCCCGCGCCTCACGGGTTGCCACCATCGCGGCCGTCTATGCCGACGACGTCGACAGGCAAGGCCGCTTTCCCCTCGAAGCCATAGAGGCGATGAAGGCCGAAAAGCTTCTCGGCATCCAGATCCCCGCAGATTGCGGTGGCGAAGGTCGGTCGACCTCGGAGATCGCCGAGATCTGCACCATCGTCGCCCAGGCTTGCGCCGCGAGCGCCATGATCTTCGCGATGCATCAGATCAAGGTATCGAGCCTCGTCTCGCATGGAACCGAAGCCGATTGGCATCGCGGTTTCATGCGCCGGATCTGCGACGAACAGCTCCTGCTCGGCTCGGCCACGACTGAAGGCGGCATCGGCGGCAACCTGCGCAACTCGATCTGCGCCATCGAAGTCGATGGTGATCGCTGCCGTCTGGAAAAGGATGCCACCGTCATCTCCTACGGTAAGCATGCGGACGCAATCCTGATCACGTCGCGTGCCCACAAGGATGCACCGCCGACCGACCAGGTCATGACGGTATTCCTGAAAGACCAGTACACGCTCGACCAGACCCACGTCTGGGACACACTCGGCATGCGGGGAACGTGCTCCGATGGCTTCCTCTTCAAGGGCGAAGCCCCCTCTGTACAGATCCTGCCGAAGCCCTTTGCAGAGATCGCGGCACAGTCGATGCTTGCAAGCTCCCACCTCCTGTGGAGCGCACTCTGGTACGGCATCGCCGTCGACGCTTTTACCAAGGCCCAGACCTTCATCCGCGCTGCTGCCCGCAAGGCGCCAGGCATCCAGCCTCCAGGCCTCGTGCAGCTGGCCGAGATGTCCAGCGAGCTCCAGGTCATCCGGTCCAACATCCAATCTGGACTGGCCTCGTATGAGCAGGCCCTGAAAGACCCGGATCGCTTGTCTTCCATGGGCTTTGCGGTTGCCATGAACAACGTCAAGATCGCCTCTTCCGAGATGATCCTGCCCGTCATCAACCAGGCGCTCAGGATCTGCGGCATCATGGGCTACAAGAACGGCACCCCGTTCAGCCTCGGACGCCATCTACGCGATGCCCATTCCGCAGAACTGATGATTTCCAATGACCGCATTCTCGGCAACACGTCGACGATGCTGCTCGTCCACAAACAAGAAACCGGATTGTTGGGGTAACGGACATGGATATGCAGGTAAGCTTTCTCGACCGCCTCTTCGAAAGCGGCCTTTTGATCGAGACGGGCGTTGACGGGCTTTATGGCCGCAGCGGCCAGTTCGAAGACGTCATCACCGCCTTCGAACGCCTGATTGACCGTGTCGGCGGCGCCGATGGCGCCGAAGCCATCCGCTTCCCGCCGGGCATGAATCGCGCCTATTTCGAGGCGAGCGGCTACATGAAGAGCTTCCCGCAGCTGGCCGGTACCGTACACTCCTTCTGCGGCAACGACCACGACCATATGAGCCTCCTGCAGTGCATGGAGGAAGGCGGAGACTGGACGAAAGAACAGAAGGCGACCGACATCACGTTGACGCCTGCCGCCTGTTACCCACTCTATCCGACGGTTGCCAAGCGCGGCCCGATCTCGATGGATGGCGGCCTCTTCGACCTGCAGTCCTATTGCTTCCGCCATGAACCCTCGAAGGACCCGGCGCGCCAGCAGCTCTTCCGTATGCGCGAATATGTCTGCATGGGCACCGAAGCCCATGTCACGACTTTCCGCCAGACCTGGATGGATCGCGGCGTCGAGATGATGAAGTCGATCGGTCTTGAGGTCGAGATCGACGTTGCCAACGACCCCTTCTTCGGCCGCGCAGGCCGGCTTATGGCCAACAACCAGCGCGACCAGAACCTGAAGTTCGAGTTGCTGATCCCCGTGACGTCGCAGGCCAACAAGACGGCCTGCATGAGCTTCAACTATCACCAGGATGCCTTTGGCCAGAAATGGGGCCTCACCCTCGCCGACGGCTCGACGGCGTTTACGGCCTGCGTCGGCTTTGGCCTGGAGCGCATCGCGCTCGCGCTCTTCGCCCAGCATGGGCTCGACACCTCGCAGTGGCCCGAGCACGTCCGCAAGACGCTCTGGGGCTGAGAGCACGATGACGGCAGTTTTCCCCGGACTCGATCCGGCCGGCTACACGCCCCATGCGCTGCATTCCAGCGAGCGCATGTGGCCCGAGACCAATTGCTACGTCGATCTGTGGATCGAGGTTCTGGCGGCTCAAGGGCTGAGCCCTGAAGCCATGCTGGGCTTTACGCTGATCCAGGAGTTCGAGGGCGACCAGTTCACCTTCTTCAAGGTGCCGCTGGAAGACCTCGAAAGCCTCTATGACATCCGCGTCACTGAACTGGCGATCTTCGACCGCGTGGAAACGCATGTGGAAGAACAGATCCGTCGTGGCCGGCTCTGCCTGGTCGAGATGGACAGCTATTTCATGCCGGACACACAAGGCGTCGGCTATCGCCAGGAACACGGCAAGACCACCGTTGGCATCAACCGCCTCGACGTCGCTGGCCGCAGCATGGACTACTTTCACAATGGCGGCTTCTTCCGGGTCGGGGGCCAGGATTTCCAAGGCGTATTCCAACTCGATCAGCCGGAAGACGCCTTGCCCTTTCTGCCCTACACCGAATTCGCTAAGTTCCCAGAACGGCAGACGTCAAGCGCACATCAGCGCGAGATTGCAGCAGCCCTCTTGCGACGCCATTTCGCGCGCCGACCGCTGAAAAATCCGATCGCCGATTTTGCAACGGTCTTCCCGGCCCAAGTAGAGGCCATCGCCGAGCGTCCTTTCGGCTATTTCCACAAATATGCGTTCAATACGCTCCGCCAATTCGGTGCAAATTTCGAACTGCTGGCCAGTCACCTGATCTGGCTCGACGCCGACGCGCATGAAAGTGCGATCGCGGAAGCTCTGAAAATCAGCGAGAACGCGAAGACAGTCCAGTTCCAGCTCGCGCGTGCCATCGCCCGCAAGAAATTCGATCCGCTCGCCTGCGCACTCGATCCCGCGGTTGCGGCCTGGGACCGGCTGATGGATGATCTCGGCAGCCGGCTGATTTGAGGAACGGGACATGACGGGAACGATCTATCTGGGAGCGGATACCCGTCCGCTGGAACAGGGCTGGACGCTTCTCGTCACCGAAGCCGGGCGATACGCGGTCCCCTCGAACATTCACCGCCCCGCTGCTCGCATTGCCGCCACCGTACCCGGCACGGTGGCTGGCGCACTTGCGGATGCCGGTCTCTTCGATCCGGAAAATCCGCAACCCCTGCACGACAAGGATGCCTGGTATTTTCGTTCGCTTGAGGGCGAGACACCGGGACCGGCAATCCTTCGCTTCGAAGGTCTGGCGACGGTCGCCGAGATCTATATCAACGGCAGTCTCCACGCGACCAGCGACAGCATGTTCGAAAGCCTCGACATCGCCGTCGACCTGACCGGGCAGGATGATCTTGTCATCTGCTTTCGCGCGCTTCAGCCGCATTTCGACAAACGCGGCACCCGCGCCCGCTGGCGCCCCCAGATGTTTGATCACCAGGGACTGCGCCTCCTGCGCACGACACCGCTTGGCCACATGCCCGGGTGGTGTCCGGAGATTCAACCCGTCGGCCCATACAGGCCCATCCAGCTGATTCGCCCCGGCCTGGATCAGGTTTTCGACCTTTCGATCAAGTCTGATCTCGACGATTTCGGCACCGGCAAGCTCACTGTTTGCCTTCGAATGGAGGGAACTCCCGCCGCAACCATCCTCTGCTGCGGCAAGATTGCGGAGATGGTCGCCAGCTCGGATGGCCGGTTCGAAGCGCAGCTTGTTCTCCCACACGTAACGCCCTGGTGGCCGCGCACGCACGGCAATCCCGCCCTACACGAACTTACGCTGTCGATCGATGGACGGATCCACTCTCTCGGCCTTGTCGGCTTCCGCCGCATAGAAATCGACCGCGACGACGACGGCAAGGGCTTTGGCCTCAGGGTTAACGGCGTCTCCGTCTTCTGCCGCGGCGCCGTCTGGACGAATGCCGACATCCTGCGTCTGCCGGGTTCGGCGGAGGCCTATGCCCCCTGGCTTGCAAAGGCGGCCGAGGCCAACATGAACATGATCCGCATTGGCGGGACCATGACCTATGAGAGCCCGGACTTCTTCAGCCTTTGCGACCAGCTGGGCATCCTGGTCTGGCAGGATCTGATACTTGCAAACTTCGACTACCCGTTTGCCGACGAAGCCTTTTCCGCCAAAGTCGAGCTCGAAGTCGGAAACCTGCTGAACAAACTGCAGCGCCATCCTTCGCTTGCCGTGGTGTGCGGCGGCAGCGAAGTGTTTCAGCAAGGCGCAATGCTCGGTCTCCCCGCCTCGGCGTGGAACGGGGCGTTCTTCAACGAGACCCTTCCGCGCCTCCTGGACAACCGTCGCCCGGATTGTGCTTTCGTTGCCAACTCCCCTTCGGGCGGTGCCATGCCATTTTCCGTCAACGAAGGTGTCACTCATTATTACGGCGTCGGCGCCTATCAACGCCCGCTGGAGGACGCACGCCGTGCGAATGTCCGATTTGCCGCCGAATGCCTGGCTTTTGCCAATGTCCCGCAGCAACGCACGCTCGACAGACACTTGCCGGTCGCAGCCGTGCACGAGCCGCGCTGGAAGGCCCGTATCCCCCGCGACCGCGGCGCATCCTGGGATTTCGAGGATATCCGGGATCACTACCTCCACGCCCTCTACGACCTTGATCCAGCCCGCCTGCGACGCGAAGACTTCGGGCGGTATCTCGACCTCTCTCGCGCCGTGACCACCGAAGTCGTGACGGAAACCTATGCGGAATGGCGCAGGACCGGATCGTCCTGCCGGGGCGCCCTGGTCTGGACCCTGCAGGATCTTCAAGCCGGTGCCGGCTGGGGTCTGATCGACGCAACGGGCGAAGCCAAGCCGATATGGTACGGCCTGAAACGCGCCTTTCGGCCGCTGCAGGTCCTGTTGACGGATGAGGGCACAAACGGGCTGTCGATCCATCTTGTCAATGAAAGCGCCACCGACCAGACCGTGATGCTTGAGATCTCCTGCCTGCGGGACGGCCGACAGGCTGTGGTAAAAGCCAGCCGGACGCTTATTCTCGATGCCCGTCGCACCGTGGAACTCGCAGCAACAGATCTGTTCGGCGCCTTCTTCGACACGACTTACGCCTTTCGCTTTGGTCCGCCCTCGCATGACGTGACTGTTGCACGGCTTTTCTCGGCAGAGGGCACACTACTCACAGACGCCTTCCATTTCCCGCTTGGACGCAGCAAAGCGCTCCATCCGGCAAGCGTCGAGCATGCGCTCACCGCCACCGAGAACGGGTGGCATTTGGCTTTAACCGCCAGCCACTTCGCCCAGTCGGTTCATCTCGATTTCGCGCACTACCTGCCGGAAGACGACTGGTTCCATCTGACGCCGGGACAGCCTCGGAGCATCCGGCTGCGACCACGCCCAGGCGCCGACGCGACCGTCAGACCGAACGGCACCCTGACCCAACTGGGAAGCCGCACCGGCCACACCATTTCCTGACCCGAGGCCGGAGCGAGTGGAAACCCTGGATGAGGTCGGCCCGTCCTTTCTGCGAAATCCACCTTCAGCGATCCCACGAAGACGGGGATGCGTCTTTGGAAGACGCAACCGGAACGGAGTTTTCCACCTTCTGCCCTAATCTCGCAGTCCAGAAGCAAGTGGGCGGTCGCCGACGGAGGAGAGGTTCATCCGGAATAGGCGTCATCTTCCACTTCGCAAACAAACGGTTGCATAGGCGGCGCTTTCCGAGATGCCGCAAATGCGATAGAGACGCGCGGCAGATCCGCAGGGAGAAGAGAACCGATGAAGAGCTATGTTTTGACAGTATCCTGCCCGTCGACACGCGGGATCGTTGCCGCGATCTCCGGCTACCTGGCGGAGCAGGGCTGCAACATCGTCGACAGTTCCCAGTTCGACGACCTCGATACCGGGCAGTTCTTCATGCGCGTCTCTTTCATTTCCGAAGAAGGGGCCGCTCAGGCGAAGATCGAGCAGGGCTTCACGCCGGTTGCCGAACGCTTCGGCATGAACTGGAATCTCTATGACGCCGCCAAGCGGGAAAAGGTCCTGCTGATGGTCTCGCGCTTCGGACATTGTCTGAACGACCTGCTCTATCGCTGGAAGATCGGCGCGCTCCCGATCGAGATCGTCGGCGTTGTTTCGAACCACTTCGACTACCAGAAGGTCGTCGTGAATCACGACATCCCCTTCCACCACATCCCGGTGACCAAGGCCAACAAGCCTGAGGCCGAGGCCCGGATCATGGACCTCGTCGAGCAGACCGGCACGGAGCTGATCGTGCTCGCCCGCTATATGCAGATCCTCTCGGATCAGATGTGCCAAAAGATGTCAGGCAAGATCATCAACATCCACCACTCGTTCCTGCCGAGCTTCAAGGGTGCCAACCCCTACAAGCAGGCCTTCGAGCGCGGCGTGAAGCTGATCGGGGCCACCGCCCATTACGTCACCGCGGATCTCGACGAAGGTCCGATCATCGAGCAGGATGTCGCCCGCATCACCCATGCGCAGTCGGCGGACGACTATGTCTCGATCGGCCGTGACGTCGAAAGCCAGGTGCTGGCGCGTGCGATCCACGCCCACATCCACCACCGGACCTTCATCAACGGCAACCGGACGGTCGTTTTCCCGGCAAGCCCGGGTTCCTATGCCTCCGAGCGCATGGGCTGATCGACCGGGTTCTACTAGTACGGGGCAGCGACCGCTGCCCCGCTCGCCCGGATTGGACGCGTCACGCTGCTCTGCTACTCTCCGGGTCTTGATTCCCTTGGGAGACCGCAGATGCCCGACTCGGCGCTTCTTCAACGTACAGAACTTCCGCGCCCGGACGTCTCTCTGGCAGATGCCAGGACCATTCTGGGCGACTTCTACGGCTTCCACGGAGAAATCCGGGAACTGGGCAGTCAGCAGGACCGCAACTTCCTGATCGACACCGGTCCGGAACGTTTCGTGCTGAAGGTCACGCGTGCCGAGTATCCCTACGAGGAACTCGAAGCGCAAAACCTCGCAATGATACATCTGCGGGCTCTGGATCTGGGCCTCGACATCCCCGAGCCGATTGCCACATTGACGGGTGAATACATTCCCCAATGCGAGATCGCGGACAATTACTATTGGCTGCGGGTCCTGACATTCCTCGACGGCCAGCCGCTGACGAAGCAGAAATTCCTGGCCGAGGAGCAGGTTGCTGCCCTGGGTGACGTGACCGCCCGGATCGCCCTGGGCTTGAGGGATTTCAAGCATTCCGGCCTTGACCGGGAGCTCCAATGGGATTTGCGCCGCGCCGGTCCGGTCGCCCTGCACCTCCTGAAATCGGTGACCGATCAGGGCCGGCGGGATCGGATCGCCAAGGCGATGATCATGGCGGTCAAGCGCCTGCAGCCTGTCGCACCCGACTTGCGCCTGCATGCCATCCACCACGACATCACCGACGACAACATCGTTGCCCGGCCCGGCGCCGCAGGCAGGCTTATGCCGGCCGGCGTGATCGATTTCGGCGACGTGATCAACGGCTGGGTGGTCGCGGACCTCGCGGTCGCATGTGCTGCACTCCTGCACCACGCCGATGGCGACCCTTTCTTCATACTGCCCGCCGTGAAGGCTTTCCACGCACGCTACCCGCTCAATCTGGCGGAGCTCACGGCTCTTTGGCCTCTGATCGTCGCCCGTGCCGGCGTGCTCGTGGCAAGCAGCGAGCAGCAGCTGTCGATCGATCCTGATAACGAATACGTACTTGGCAATGCGGCCCATGAACGAGAAATCTTCGAGACCGCGACCTCGGTACCGCATACGCTGATGGAAGCGGCGATCCTCGACGCCGTGGGTCTCGCCACGGCTCCGTCGGACACGGCATTCGTGACACCGCTTCTGCCCGACGTGACACCGGAAAACCTCAGGCTGACCGACCTGAGTGTCACCAGCCCGGATCTCACCCGCGACGATTGGGCAGACCAGGAAATCGACTGGAAGCTGCTCGCCAGGGCGGCGATCGAGACGGGATTTTCCTCGACACGCTACGGCGAGTACCGCCTCTCCTATACGCGCCCGCTGTCGCAACAAGCTCCGGCGACCTTCGCCCTCCACATCGACATGTGCCTGCCAAGCGGCACGCGGGTCGTGGCGCCATTTGATGCCACGCTGAAGCCCACCGGCCACCATCTGATCCTCGCTTCTGCCGATCTGGCTCTGCATCTGGACGGTATCGACTGCGGACTGGAAGATGGGACGAGCCTCGCAGCTGGCGACAGCATCGGTCTGGTATCCGGTGCGGCCGGTGGCATCGGAGGCTTGCGGATCCAGCTCTGCCGGGACACCGACCTCATCCCGCCGCTCTTTGCCAGACCACAGCAGAGCGCCGTATGGGGCAGGCTTTGCCCGTCGCCGTCACGGCTCCTGGGTATCGGCATCGACGCGCCCGCTCCGCAAAGCGAGACCTTGCTGAGCCGCCGCAAGAAAAGCTTTGCGAAGCCGCAGAAGAATTACTACGCGCACCCGCCGCAGATCGAGCGCGGCTGGAAGGAACACCTCTTCGACGTGAAGGGGCGCGCCTATCTCGACATGGTCAACAATGTCAGCATCCTCGGCCATGGACATCCGACACTGGCGGCCGCTGTCGGACACCAGTGGTCGTTGCTGAACACCAATTCCCGCTTCCACTACGCGGCAGTCGCGGAATTTTCCGACCGACTGGCGGCTTTGGCGCCGGAGGGCCTGGACACGGTGTTCCTCGTCAACTCGGGCTCGGAGGCCGTGGATCTTGCCCTGCGCCTCGCCTGGGCCCACACCGGTAAGCGCAATGTGCTGAGCCTGCTCGAAGCCTATCACGGCTGGACGGTGGCGAGCGATGCCGTCTCCACCTCGATCGCCGACAACCCGCGGGCCCTGGAAACGCGACCCGACTGGGTTCACGCGGTTCTCTCGCCCAACACCTATCGCGGCAAATTTCGAGGTGCTGGCGCGACCGATGGATATGTTGCAGCCGTCGCAGACGTCATCGCCAAGATTGACGACAGCGGTCAGGGACTTGCCGGCTTCATCGCAGAGAGCGTCTATGGCAACGCCGGTGGTATTCCCCTACCAGAAGGTTATCTCGAACAGGTCTATGCCATGGTCCGGGCACGAGGCGGCGTGTGTATCGCAGACGAGGTGCAGGTGGGTTACGGGCGTCTCGGTCACCACTTCTGGGGTTTCGAGCAGCAGGGCGTAGTCCCCGACATCATCACCACCGCCAAGGGCATGGGCAACGGCCAACCTCTGGGCGCGGTCATTACCAAGCGGGAAATTGCCGACAGTCTGGAGCGGGAGGGCTACTTCTTCTCGTCTGCCGGTGGCAGCCCGGTGAGCTGTGTCGTGGGTATGACCGTTCTCGACATCATGGAACGAGAGAACCTGCAGGCGAACGCACGCGAGGTGGGCGACTATCTCAAGGCCCGCCTGGAAGCGCTCGGTCAGCGTTCCCCGCTCGTTGGTGCGGTGCATGGCATGGGCCTTTATCTGGGCCTGGAATTCGTCCGAAACCGCGAGACGCTGGAGCCGGCGACGGAGGAAACCGCAGCCATCTGCGACCGGCTGCTGGATCTGGGCGTCATCATGCAGCCGACCGGCGATCATCTCAACGTGTTGAAAATCAAGCCGCCGCTGTGTCTCGCTTCCGAAAGCGCGGACTTCTTCGCGGAAGCCCTGGAAAAGGTGTTGTCCGAGGGCTGGTGAGACAAGGGGTCTGGAGCGCCAAACCCCTTCGAATTCGCTAAAGTGAGAGGTCAAATTGGCGCTTGCTATGAAACCAGGCGAAAAGCCCAAATTTGGGCAAACCAAATGTCTGCTTCACAGCCCTTCGATGTGTGGTCTATCGTCGACCGCAAGGGACACCTCGAAGGAAAGCGCATGCCCATCATACCAGAGCAAATCTCCGCCCATATTCTGATCTGGGCCACCGCTCTGTTCATCCTCAAACAGCTGATTGCGGATTTCATCCTGCAGACCGCCTGGATGGCCAAGGGCAAAGAACGCCAGACCGGATGGGTCGCCCCGCTTGCAGCTCACGTCGGGATCCACGCTCTTTGCACACTGGCGATCTGCCTGTTCCTCCTGCCCCACCTCGCCTGGTTGGCTCTTGCCGACTTCCTCGTTCATGCCGCCATCGACCGCAGCAAATCCCTGCTACAGGCGAAGTTCAAGTTCACGCCGGATCAGAGCGGCTACTGGTGGATGCTCGGACTGGACCAGACACTGCATCACGCCACGCATCTGGCATTTGCCGTGGCAATCGCCGCCGCCAGCGTGGCTGGCTGACGGTCAGGCGGACATTTCGCGCGCCAGCTCTTCGACGATCCAGGTCCGGAACTTCACCAGTGGTGGATAGGCCGATCGCTCCCGAGGAAAGGCGAGATAGTATCGCTGCGAGCTCTGCATCGGCCGATCGACGGCAGCGACGAGATCGCCACGCTTCAGTTCTTCCCGAATGAGAAAAGTCGGCAGCAAGGCAACTCCGAGCCCTCCGACGGCGGCCTGGGACGCTGTGGCGAACTGATCGAAAAGCATGCCATGAACGCTGCCGAACGCCACGCCATTCTCCGTCAGCCACTGCTCCCAGGCGTCGGGGCGTGTGGTCAGATGCAGCAGCGGCACTGACAGCAGGTCTTCCGGCTTCTCGATCCCGTGAGCGCGCTTGAAGCCGGGGCTGCAGGCCGGCAGAGTCTCCTCCTGCATCAGGAAGGCCAATTCCGCACCCGGCCAGACGGCATCGCCAAAATGGATGGCCGCATCGATCGAATCCAGACGGAAGTCGAAAGGCGAGAGCCGTGTCACCAGATTGACCGTAATGCCCGCATTCGCCTCCAGGAAGCGACCAAGCCGCGGTGCCAGCCAGCGCGCCCCGAACGTCGGCAGGATGGCGAGGTTGAGCGTCCCGCCATTCGGATTGGCTCTGAGGTTGAGCGAGGCGCTGGAAATTCGCCGCAAGGCTTCCCGGATCTCCCGGGCATAACTGTCCCCTGCAACCGTCAGGCGGATGGTCTGTCGCTCTCGCAGGAAGAGTTCGACCCCAAGCTGGTTTTCCAGAGCCTTGATCTGCCGGCTGACGGCACTCTGCGTCAGATCGAGCTCCCGAGCGGCGGCCGTGACACTGCCGGTTCGCGCCGCCGCTTCGAAGGCGGTCAGAAGTGAGAGCGAGGGCAGAAATCGGCGAGCTGCGAGCATGGTCATGCCTTCTTGGAATGAACTCTTGAGAATTTATCGCTGGAATGGGGTAGAATGCTCTTCTAGAAATCACAAGACGATACGAAGTGGAATGATCTGGGAGAAGGGCATCGCACGCCTGGCACGCCTCGTGCTGTCCCGTTCGGCCTCCTCAGCCACTGTCTTCCGGGAACCTGTCATGCTCGATGATCCACGCTCACACGGCCTCTGGGAAAAGACGGCACCGTCCCCGCCGGCAACGACGAAGCTGCAGGGATCGGTCAAAGCGGACGTCGTGGTCGTCGGTGGCGGCTATACCGGTCTCTCGACCGCACTGCACCTCGCCGAAGCCGGTACATCGGTCGTTCTTCTCGAAGCACGTGAAATCGGCTTCGGCGGTGCGGGCCGCAATGTCGGCCTGATCAATGCCGGCATGTGGGTCATGCCCGACGATCTTCCCGGTGAGCTCGGCCCCGTTTATGGCGAGCGCCTGCTCGACCTCCTGGGCAATGGCCCCCGCACCGTCATGGAGATCATCGATCGCTATGGGATCGAATGCGAACTCGAACGGCAGGGCACGCTGCATTGTGCGGTGGGAACAGCTGGCCGGAAAGAAATCGAGGCGAGAGCGGAGCAGTGGCAGCGCCGCGGTGCGCCGGTCGAACTGCTCGACGATGCCGAAACCCAGGGCAAGATCGGTACCCGCGCCTACCATGGGTCGCTGCTCGATCGTCGCGCCGGCACCCTGCAGCCGCTCGCTTATGCCCGTGGACTTGCCCATGCCGCGGCAAGGGCCGGTGCCGCCTTGCATACCGCGAGCCCGGTTGAAAGCTATACGAAGACGGCAGAAGGCTGGCAGGTTCGGACACCCGAGGGCAGCGTCGACGCCAAGTGGATCGTCGTTGCAACCGACGCCTATAGCCAGGGACCGTTCGCATCGGTACGCGAGGAGCAGGTTCATCTGCCCTATTTCAATTTCGCCACCGTGCCGCTCGGTGACAACCTGCGCAAATCGATCCTCACCGAGCGCCAGGGCTGCTGGGACACGAAGGACGTGCTCTCCTCCTTCCGCATGGACAAGGCCGGCCGCATGGTCTTCGGCAGCGTCGGCGCCCTTCGCGGCACAGGCCTTTCAATTCACCGCAATTGGGCCCGTCGGGCCCTGAAGGCGATCTTCCCACAGATCGGTGACATCGCCTTCGAAAGCGAGTGGTACGGGCAGATCGGCATGACCACCAATGCGCTCCCCCGCTTCCACAAATTCGCCCCCGGCGTGATCGGCTTCTCCGGTTATAACGGCCGGGGCATCTCGCCCGGCACCGTGTTCGGCAAGACGCTGGCTGCCCACATCCTCGGGCAGTTGAGCGAAGGTGATTTGCCTTTGCCGCTGACAGACCCGCAGGCCCCGCCCTTCCGCAGCATCAAGGAAGCATGGTACGAGGTCGGCGCCCAATTGGCGCATCTGGCCGGCGCCCGATTTTGACCAGACAAGACCCAGGTAGACCTGACGGAAGGACCATCATGACCCTCGCCACTCTTACGTTTTCGGCAGAAATCGCCTCGCTCATGGCAAGCTTCGGCGTCGATGAAAAGACGCTCAAGGGCGGAACGCTTGCCGTTCGCTCCCCGATCAACGGGGAAAAAATTGCGAAGGTCGCCGAGATCTCGGCCGACGACACCCGCAAGGCCATCGATGCCGCCCACAAGGCCTTCCTCGAATGGCGTCTCGTTCCGGCCCCGCAACGCGGCGAACTGATCCGCCTGCTCGGCGAGGAACTGCGCGCCGCCAAGACTGAGCTTGGTCGTCTCGTCTCGATCGAAGTGGGCAAGATCACGTCCGAAGGTCTCGGCGAAGTGCAGGAAATGATCGATATCTGCGATTTCGCCGTCGGTCTCTCCCGCCAGCTCTACGGCCTGACGATCGCGACCGAACGCGCCGAACACCGGATGATGGAAACCTGGCATCCGCTGGGCGTCACCGGCATCATCTCGGCCTTCAACTTCCCCGTCGCCGTCTGGTCGTGGAATGCTGCTCTGGCGCTCGTCTGCGGTAACCCGACCGTCTGGAAGCCGTCGGAAAAGACCCCGCTCACGGCCATCGCCACCCAGGCCATCTTTGAAAAGGCCCTGAAGCGCTATGTTGCACAGGGCGGCAAGGCACCGGCCAATCTCTCGACCTTGCTGATCGGCGGCCGTGACATCGGCGAGATCCTCGTCGACCACCCGAAGGTGCCGTTGATCTCGGCAACGGGTTCGACCGCGATGGGTCGCACCGTCGGCCCGCGGGTCGCCGCCCGCTTCGGCCGCTCGATCCTGGAACTCGGCGGCAACAATGCCGCCATCGTCGGCCCGTCGGCCGATCTCGACCTGACGCTCCGCGGCGTCGCCTTTGCTGCCATGGGCACGGCCGGCCAGCGCTGCACCACGCTGCGTCGTCTCTTCGTGCACGAAAGCGTCTACGACACGCTCGTTCCGCGCCTGATCAAGGCCTATGGCTCGGTGACCATCGGCAACCCGCTGGAAGCCGGAAATCTGATCGGCCCGCTGATCGACCAGGGCGCCTTCGACCGCATGCAGCACGCCCTCGACGCGGCCCGCGCGGCTGGCGGCAAGGTCCACGGCGGCGACCGCGTGCATGCCGAGACCGCATCGAATGCCTATTATGCACGCCCGGCACTCGTGGAGATGCCCGAGCAGGTCGGCCCCGTGATCGACGAAACATTTGCGCCGATCCTCTACGTCATCAAGTACAGCGATTTCGACCAAGCTCTGGCGCTGAACAACGACGTGCCACAGGGTCTCTCATCGTCGATCTTCACCAACGACATCCGCGAAGCGGAAGCCTTCGTGTCTGACCGTGGCTCGGATTGCGGCATTGCCAACGTCAATATCGGTCCCTCGGGTGCCGAAATCGGTGGTGCCTTTGGTGGCGAAAAGGAAACCGGTGGCGGCCGTGAATCCGGCTCCGACGCCTGGAAGGCCTATATGCGCCGCCAGACCAATACCGTGAACTACGGCCGCACCTTGCCGCTCGCCCAGGGCGTCAAGTTCGACATCGAGTAAACAGCAAGGGCCGGCGCCATGGCGCCGGCCCTTCTCGTTCAGCTTGTGATGTCCGGGAACGGGACTTAGTCCACCCCTATCAATGCAGGTTAAAGCGGACCGGAGCCGTGATGGTCTTGTTCACACCCGGCGGAGGCGCCGGCACGGGCGATGCGTTGCGCACCATCGTCAACACTGCGTCGTCGAGAACAGCAGAGCCCGAGGAACGAGACAACGAAACCGACAGGACATTACCCGCATCGTCGATCCGGAACCGCACATAAACCGTTCCCTCCTCGCGATTGCTGCGCGCCTCTGACGGGTAGCGTTTGCGCCTTTCCAGATGCGACATGAGCCGTGACTGCCACTTGGCCGGCGACACACTGCGCCCGGAACCGCTGCTGGAAGCGCCAGCGGCATTGCGATCAGCCTGGGCGACCTCCGCTTTTGCCTGACGCGCAGCCTGCGATGCTGGCGGAATCTGCTGCTTCTTCTGGACCTTTTTCTTCGGCTCAACCGGCTTCTCGATCTTTGGCTCCGGCTTGGCAGGCCGGACCATAGGGATCGGGACTTCGACATTCTCGAGCTGCGCCATCACGAGTTCCTCGATCGGATCGATTTCCTCGACAGGCTCCGGCAGTGGCTCTGGCTCGACCACCGGAGGCGGCTCGACGACCGGTTCGACCGGTTCGGCCACTTCGGGCTCCGGTTCAGGGACCGGCTCCGGCAATGGCTGGATCGGCGGCGGCTCGACCGGCTCCGGCATCGGCTCGCTGCTTGCCGTCTTCACCTCTTCCGCATCCACCTGATCGGTCGACACTTCCGTCTCTTCGGTGATGACGGCTTCTGGCTCGGGCGCCATCTCAATCATGATCACGGGTGGTGGACCGCTGTCTTCCATGGCCGCCATCGGCTCGCGCAGCAGCAAGGCTACGGCACCGGCATGAGCCGTCACCACCAGCAGGCCAGCCGTCGTCCACAACAGCCATTCGCCGAGCACACGTCCGGTGGAGCGGCGGTCCTCGCTCATGGCTTCGGCTCCGCAACCGGTGCGGTCGGCGGGGTAGCACCCTGTGGCGTCGGCAGGCTCTCAAGTCCCACCAGCGCGATCTTCAGGTAGCCCGCGTCACGCAGTAGGTTCATGACCTCCATGAACTTGCCGTAATCGACCGTCTTGTCCGCCCGCAGAAATATGCGCGCATCCTTGTTTCCCTCGCTGATGCGATCGAGAGACGCGCCCAGCGCGTCGCGTGCCACGGTGTCATTGCCAAGCGAGAGGCTCATGTCCTCTTTGAGCGTGACATAGATCGGCTCATCCGGACGTTCGGCAGGCTTTGCCGTTGACGCCGGCAGGTCGACATTGACGTCCACGGTCGAGAGCGGCGCTGCGACCATGAAGATGATCAGGAGCACCAGCATGACGTCGATGAACGGCGTCACGTTGATCTCGTGGTTCTCCGCCAGATCGTCGCCCGATTGTGTATCGCGAATGCCGCCGGCCATGGTCTTACTCCGCCGCCTGCAAATTGCTCGCCCGAACCGCCAACGCACTCTTGCGGAAATCGAGGTCGCGGCTCACCAGACGCTCAATACCGGCTGCGGCGTCAGACACAAGCTGCCTGTATCCCGTCACGGATCGCGCAAAGACGTTATAGATGATGACAGCGGGAATGGCGGCGACCAGGCCAACCGCCGTGGCGAGCAGAGCTTCAGCAATCCCGGGTGCGACGACCGCAAGGTTCGTCGTCTGCGTCTCGGCAATCCCGATGAAGGAATTCATGATGCCCCAGACCGTACCGAACAGCCCGACAAAGGGTGCGGTCGAACCGATGCTGGCGAGAACGCCCGTGCCCTTGGACATCTGGCGCCCTGCCCGCACCTCGATCCGTCCGAGCGCCGAAGCGACACGTTCCTTGACACCCTCTGCCCCGGCGCGATCGATCGCGCCGTCGGACAGGGTCATCTCGTGCTGCGCCGACCGCACCATCATGGCGACGACACCGCCGCGGCTCTCGAGCACAGTCAGCGCATCCTTCAAGCTCCTCGCCTGGGTAACGGCCTTCAAGCCACGAGCTGCACGAGCGCGGGCACCGAACAGTTGCAGGGTCTTGGCTAGCCACACCGTCCAAGTCACCAGCGATGCAAAACCAAGCGCCAGCATGACGCTTTTGACGATCCAGTCGGCCGCCATAAACATGCCGACAGGCGACAAATCGTGCGGCAGGGTATCTTTGACAGGAACCACATCAGAAGGCTCTGCCTCCGCAGCAGGAGCAGCCACAACTTCTTCCACAGGCTGGGAAGCGGCGGCGGCTGGAACAGCCTCGGCCTGCGTGACGTTTTCCGAGGTGGCGTTGATCGCCGGAGCCACTTCGGCAGCGGTCGTAGGCTGCGGCGCGACTTCGGCTGGCGCAGAGGCCGGGGGAGCGTCGGCACCCGGCGTTGCCGGAACGTCATTCGAAGTGGTATTCGCCTGAGACGTCACGACAGCGGACTGCGAAATGACGCCTTGCGCAGTCCCCGTTTCAGTTGGAGTGCCACTTGCGGGCGCCTGAGCTGAAGCGGCAGAAGCGACAAGAAAAGCAGCAAGGCTGACGCCGATGCGGAGTGTCGATTGTCCCGAATGGATGAGAGGCATTGGGAGCGCCCTGTGATATCGTGCTGAAATGAGCAGGGACCGTCGTCGGGAACCCGCGAGTTCCCCTCCAATATTAAACTTGATCTTTTATGACAAGTAATATCAGGCGCTGAAGTGGATTTTCCCCACGGACTGCCAGGATGCTCCACCGCCCTGGCAGGGTGAACCTTTCAGGGCCTCGTCGATGCCCCATAGAGCCGCAGGACATCCTCCCGACGGCAGAGCTCTGTACCAGCCGTCATCACTGCAGCTGCACCGGCAGCCTGCCCGACATGGAAGGCATCCTCGATATCACGACCTTCAGACAGCGCCCAGACGATCCCCGCAACGAAACTGTCGCCTGCCCCCGTCGCGGAGTTGACCGGAACGTCGATGGCTGGAACGCGGATGATCTTGTCGGACGACACCAGGATGGCACCGTCGCCGCCGAGCGTCACTGCGATATACTCGGCGATCCCGCGCCGCACATAGTCCTGCGCCACAGGGCCGACAAGGTCATGCGTGAGCTTTTCGCCGACAAAGGCTTCGAACTCGCCCAGACTAGGCTTGACGAGATACATCTGCGCAGACGAGAGAGCTGCGGCCAGCGCAGGACCGGAGGTGTCGAGGATAAAACGGGCTCCGCGGGCTCTCGCCGCCTCTGCCAACCGAACATACGTGTCGTGGGGTGCGCCTCGCGGAAGGCTACCACTTGCGACGATATAGTCAGCGTCGCTTTCGCAAACGGCGTTGATCACGGGAGCCAACTCCGATTCCGTGACCAGCGGGCCCTCGGGAACAAAGCGATACTCGAGATTGGTCGAGGTCTCATGTACGGCATAGGCCACGCGCACCGGATCATGGATCGCAAAAGGGCGTTCAAGGATAGGCAATGGCTGAAGCATGGCCTCGAGCAGCTTGCCGGTTTCTCCACCGGACAGAAAAGCAAGCTCGCAGCGCCCGCCAAGCGTCGCGATCACGCGGGCGACATTAATCCCGCCCCCGCCTGGAAATTGCTGCTGATTATGCGTCCGGGTCTTGTGCGTGTGACGCACGACCTCAGCGTCGCTGGAGATATCGATCGCCGGATTGAGCGCAAGACATAGAATTTTGGCCATGGAACCATCAAATCGAGAAGCGGGAGTGGACAGGCTGCCGGGCAATGCGCTGATGTAAGCGAAGCGGACCGCCTCCGGCAAGAGAGGCATGCTCAGCGTCCGCTTTGGCGAACTGCCGAGGGAAGCTCCTGTTCCTGACCGTTCAACGAATGCAGACGCAGTGATCGCAGCTAAGGGATTGTCTTTGTGCTGTGAGACATTACCTTTCCGCAAGTTCGCAAGGAAATCGCAGATGTATACCGGTATCGTCCAGACCGTGGCCCCCGTCGAAAACGTCGTCCGCCACGACGGCTACACGACCTTCCATATTCGCTTCCCCGAGAGGCTGATGGCGGATCTGCAAATCGGCGCCAGCGTATCGGTCGAAGGTGTCTGCCTCTCCGTAACATCGATGACGGGTACGGACGTCACCTTTGACGCCATGGATGCAACGCTGGAGCGAACCAATCTGGGCGCGCTAAAAGCAGGGGATCACGTCAATATCGAACGCTCCG
This sequence comes from Rhizobium glycinendophyticum, assembly GCF_006443685.1. NCBI lineage: Bacteria > Pseudomonadati > Pseudomonadota > Alphaproteobacteria > Hyphomicrobiales > Rhizobiaceae > Peteryoungia > Peteryoungia glycinendophytica. Next base: position 61,489 of record NZ_VFYP01000005.1, read on the forward strand.
CAAAGCCGACGGATGAAAACGGCGGTCACAACATTGCTGGCCATGTCGCGACGACTGCGGAACTCGTTGCCGCTAAACTGGAGATGCCGGGCGCATTCATCCGGTTCAAGGTGCCCGAGGATTGGGCAAAATATATCTTCAAGCGGGGTTACCTTGCCGTCAATGGCGCCAGCTTGACCGTCGCAGAGGCTGATCGGGATGTTTTTACCATCAACCTGATCCCGGAAACGCTGCGGCAAACGACTTTCCCCCGTTACGAAACCGGCGATTTCCTCAACATCGAGGTGGATCACCAGACGATGGTGATGGTCGACGTGGTGGAACGGACACTTGAGCGACTAATGGCCAAGCGTTGAGGGGTTAGTGGCGGCTATGGAAGCGCCCCATGGGGGTATCCTTCATCAGCGCAGTCAGAACCTTCCGATAATCCGCCGGCTTGGATGCGCAGAGTTCTTCCGGAATCCCGTTGGCTTCGATCTCCTTGATCGCCGAGCCAGACACGATGCGAAACGGTATCCCCGCCTGGCGCAGTTTTTGAACGATAGGCGTAACGGCGCCGTCCCGGACCTGGAAGTCGAGGATGGCACCCGAAATGTGCTCCGTAGACAGGATCTCGAGTGCATCCCGGACAGTCTCCGTGGTGATCACGGCAACGCCGGCACGTGAGACGGCGTCTGCCGCATCCATGGAAATGAAGACATCGTCTTCGACGATGAGAATGGTGTCGATCGCTAGTGCATGTCGCATTTTCGCTCTCCTTTTGCCACCACAACGCGAGCGCCGGCGCTTTGTTCAGTTTTTCTTAAATTGATAATTGATATGGTAAACAGAGCCTTAAGCCCACTGAGAAGCCGAAAATTGTTCCCTCACTGCAACGTTGGCAGCGCCTTCAATCCTGGAGAGGGAACAACGCTGCCAAGCCCTGCGTTTTCACGTCGAAACGAACGGGAGACACTCCATGCAGATCATTGCAACCAAAGTCCATGAACCGACCGCCGTCGATTCCGCTTACACCGTCGAATTCGAAGGCGACGGCGGTGAGCGCGTATCGGTGGTCATGGCGCAGTCGGCCAGCGGCGGCCTCACCCGGGAGAACGCTCTCGAGAAGGCTCAGGTCATCCTGCTCCAAGCTGCAAGCTTTGGCTCGGCTTCGGAAAGCGCACCGCATGTTCGGGAAGACCTCGATCCGGACGTCGATCCAAGCGCAGCAGTGGAGAGCCTGATCCAGGAACGCGAAGAGCGCGAGGAGAAAGGGAGCGAGCTGGAAAAGGGTCTTGAAGATACTTTCCCCGCGAGCGATCCGGTCTCCACCACCTACACATCAACGGCCGCCCGGGATCAGCAGAGCTGACTTATATTTGCCGGTGGTTTCGGTTAACCACCGGCAAAGGCTGACGACGACCCCTAGAGGATAGATATGTCGCAGGTACTCGCTGCTTTTGGAACGCCGACATCACTTGATATCTCGTCCATCGTCATGCGCCTGCTGATTGCGCTTGCCTGCGGCGCAGCCATTGGCTTCGAACGCGAATGGCGCAGCCATGCTGCAGGACTGCGCACTCATATCCTTGTATGTCTTTCCGCCGCTATCGTTGCCATCCTCACCATAGAAATCGCGCATCATCCGGCTTTCGACCGAGAAGAAGTGAGGCTCGACCCCCTGCGTCTCGTCGAAGCTGTGACGGCTGGCGTTGCTTTCCTGGCAGCCGGGATGATTGTTTATTCAAAGGGACGGGTGAAGGGCCTCACGACCGGAGCGGGGCTTTGGTTTGCTGGCTCGATCGGCCTTTCTTGCGGATTGGGCTTCTGGCAGATCGGCCTGATCGCCACAGGATTTGCCCTCAGCGTCCTGTGGCTGGTGACGCTGCTGGAATACAGAATCCCCAAACGTGAGGAAGACTGATCCCCGCAGGGACTATCGTAGAAGGCTTTGGCCTCCGTCGACCCAGACCGGCGATCCGGTCACGTGCCGCGACGCGGATGAGAGCAGAAAGCTAATCACCTCCGCGACTTCTTCGATTGTGCCCGACTCGCCCCCCGTCAGAGGAATGTCGCCTTCGGGAAACTTCACCGGGACTTCCGTTTCTTCCCGACCGCGCATCGTCGTGTTGTCATTGATACTTGTATCGATGGCCCCAGGACAGACCGCATTAATGCGGATTCCGTGACGTCCCAGTTCTAGCGAAAGCTGCTGCACCATCGCCAACTGGGCAGCCTTCGTCGCCGAATAAGCGGTCGCCCCCGGCGTCGTAAACGTTCGTGTACCGTTGATCGAAGACACGATGACGATCGCCCCCCCGGTCTGCTTCATCGGCTTTACACTGTGGTGGAGGGTAAGATAGGTTCCGCGCAGATTGATCGCGATGGTTTTGTCGAACTCCTCAGGTGTCAGATCATCAATCGGGGCCCAGGTGCCGTTGATCCCGGCATTGGCGACAACCAGGTGCAGCGCTCCATTCACGGCGGTCAGCGTTTCCACGGCACGCTTCATTCCGGTATCGTCGCTGACGTCGGCAACCAGGAGCATGCCGCGACCTCCAGCGGATTCGATTTCGGCAAGCGCATCCTGCAGTTCATCCTCTGTCCGCCCCAGCAGCCCGACAAAAGCGCCGCCCGCAGCAAGTTTCAAAGCAGCCCCCCGCCCGATCCCGGAACCGGCTCCAGTGACGAGAGCTGTCTGATCGGCAAATTCCTGCGTTTTATGTATCATGCCTTCTTCTCCACAGCGTGGTCGGGCTTGCCTTTGCGCTTGGTCGCCGCCAGCTCCTCGAGCTGACGCTCGCTCATGCTCTTTTCCATGCTTTTTGAAGCGCCCTTCAACTCAGATATCTTGGCATCTCCTCGCTTGGCTGCGAGGGCGGCGCCAGCCGCCTTTTGTTGTGCTTTGGACTTTGCCGGCATGCTAAAAATCCTCCCGATCTCGTTGCTGCGAGAGGAAGAACCGCAGTTCTTGACGAATGTTCCGGAGGAGCGCCGGAACAAAGACCTTCCCCGCCGCTTTACGCGAGGTAACGCACGCACCGAGGATTTCATGGACACGAACAGCAAGCACTTCCACGTCGAGGCCGGGGACTGGCACCGCTTTGGCGCACATTTCGACGGGAAAGGCACGAACTTCGCTTTGTTCTCAGCTCATGCTGAGCGGGTAGAACTCTGCCTGTTCGACGACAGCGGCAAGATCGAAACAGCAAGGATCACGCTGCCCGAATACACCCACGAAGTCTGGCACGCTTATCTTCCGGATGTAAAACCGGGCCAGCTCTACGGCTATCGGGTTCACGGGCCTTATGATCCGGCCAATGGCCACCGTTTCAACCCCAACAAGCTCCTGCTCGACCCCTATGCGCGCGAACTTGTTGGAGACTTCGACTGGAACAAGGCCCATTTCGGCTACGATCTCGACAGCGAAGAGAAAGATCTCACCTTCAACGATCTGGACAGCGCGCCCTACACACCCAAGTGCCGTGTCGTCGACCCCTTTGCCGACCAGACGCCCAACAGCTTCGCAGGCGTGCCATGGGCGCGGACGATTGTTTACGAGACGCACGTCAAAGGATTTACCCAGCTCAACCCGGCCATCCCCGAGGACCTTCGTGGCACCTTCGAGGGCCTCGGGCACAAGGCGGCGGTGGACTATATCAAGAGACTCGGGATCACGTCGGTGGAGCTCTTGCCCATCCATGCCTTCCCCGATGACAGCCACCTGCTCGACAAGGGCCTGCACAACTACTGGGGCTACAATACCATTGGCTTCTTCTCTCCAGCCAACCGCTATTATGGCCCGAAGGGTATGGCAGGCTTCAGAGACATGGTCCGCGCCTTCCATGACGCCGGGATCGAGGTGATCCTGGATGTAGTCTACAACCACACCGCCGAAGGTAACGAGCTGGGTCCGACGCTCTCGTTCAAGGGCATCGACAACTTCTCCTACTACAGGACCATGCCCGACAATCATCGCTATTACATCAACGATACCGGCACCGGAAACACCGTCAACACGTCCCATCCGCGTGTCCTGCAGATGGTGCTGGACAGCCTGCGCTACTGGAAAGACGAAATGCACGTCGACGGCTTCCGTTTCGACCTAGGCACCATTCTCGGTCGCGAGCCTGAGGGTTTCGACGAGCGCGGCGGTTTCTTTGACGCTGTGACGCAGGATCCTTCTCTCTCAAACGTCAAGCTGATCGGCGAACCCTGGGATATCGGACCCGGCGGCTATCAGGTCGGCGGCTTCCCGCCGGGCTGGGCTGAGTGGAACGACAAGTACCGTGACTCCACCCGCGAATACTGGCTGAACGGCGACAACTGCGCACAGGATTTCGCGGCCCGGCTTCTGGGCTCCGGTGACCTCTACGACACGCGCGGACGGCGCCCCTGGGCCAGTGTCAATTTCATCACGGCCCATGACGGCTTCACGCTGAACGACCTCGTCTCGTACGATCAGAAGCACAATGATGCGAATGGGGAGGACAACAACGACGGTCACAACGACAATCGGAGCCACAATTACGGCCACGAGGGCCCGACTGACGACGAGGGCATCAATGCCTTGCGTGAGCGGCAGAAGCGAAACTTCCTCGCAACGCTTTTCTTCTCCCACGGCACGCCGATGCTTCTTGCGGGGGATGAGTTCGGTCGCTCCCAGATGGGGAACAACAACGGCTACTGCCAGGACAGCGAGATCAGCTGGCTCCACTGGGAAAACCTGCCACAGTCCTGCGAGGATCTGCGCACCTTTACCACACGCTTGATTGCCATGCGCGCCAACCAGCCCTTGCTACGGCGCGAGAATTGGCGGGATGGCATGATAATCGACTGGTACAATCTGACCGGCGGCGCGCAGAAGCCCGAACACTGGCTGGACGGCAACCCGCTTGCTCTGAAACTTCTGCGTCAGGATCTCGAGCAGGAAGACGGCGTCTGGCAGGAAGTGCTGATGTTGTTCAATCCTGTCGCTCAAGACATGGAGTTTACGATTCCACAAGCCGGGGGCGGGGAATGGACGCTTGAGTTGACCACGTCCGATCCCGACCGGTCAGGCGACACGGTCGCAGAAGCCACGAACTTTATTATGGAGGCCCGCTCTTTCGCTCTGTTCCGGAGAGCCTAAGTCCACGGCTACGACGAGGGTTGGTCAACCCGCGTCAGGACTTCGAAATCATAAAGCTGCCCGGCGACAGAGATGCGTCGGGCAGAAATTGTCACTTCGATCACCTGCCCGTCAGCACCGTGAATTTCGCCCCGCTGGCCGCTATATCCGCCATCCCGATCAAGAAGGCGCAGCCGTTCCGCGCGCGCCTCGTTGCCCGAGACAACGCCAGAGGCAACCATCTCACTCCCGCGGATTTCATCCCAGCTCTTACCGATCAGGTCCAGATAGGCCTGGTTGACCCGCACGTAACGGGAATTCCTCTGACCAATGCTGGAGATGGAAAAGGCGACGGGTGAAAGCTCAAACAGCGCCTGAATCACGGGACCCGACAGCGCAGTCGCTTCGGCCTGCTCGATCAGGTCGCGAGTAAATCCAGGTTCTTCAGTTTCATCCGAGATTTCGTAATCAGCAGGCAGCGCCAATTCATCTCGCAAGACCGCAACCAGCCTCCACAGGTCGACCTCGAGAAAATGCGCCTTATGCGCGTCATCCACCTTGTCCAGAGATCGTGGAATGGATGCGATCGAAGCCTCCAGGCGGGACCTCTCCCGGCTCTCTTCCGTGGACGCCAAAATCGCTCCGAGCTTTCCAACCGTGACGTCTCGCAGGATTTCGTAGGCTTGCTGCAACTGCGACGACCGCGCGGCCTCGACTTCCTCTATTGGGAGGGAACCATCGGAAACGGAGAGGTTTTCGAGGATATTCCATACGCTCTCTTCCTCGGGACAGTCCTCGTAGCCGGGTATTCCCTGCGGCGCATAGCGCACAAGGGCGAGGATGGTTTCCACTCCGAAAGAATTCACATCAGCGGGAGCCGTCGCTCCTTGAGCATCGCCCTTGACCGCAGTAAGGCGCGTCGGCCCACCATTATCGTCGAAATAGACGCTAACTTCGGTCACGGAATCCGGAAAATTCAACCAAGGGTGCTCCGCCCGGAATGCCGAGAGAGCTGCTGTATTGAGAACCGTAACGGCGTACATGCCATTTCCTCCACTGCCGGCGATCATACCGCAGCATCGCCCCGACCACCGTCAGGATCATACTCAATCGGCCCGCCAAGTCATGCGTAGCTGTGAGCACGAACACTACAAGTCACAAGTGTAGAAACGCTTAAATTCGGATATAATTCCAAAGGTATGACGCAGGAATGCGACAGCCGCATCCCTCCAATTAAAGGGTATGCGGTTGTCGAGGAGGATTTTTTAGAAGAAGGCCTGGATGCCCGTCTGAGCGCGGCCGAGGATCAGCGCATGCACATCATGCGTCCCCTCATAGGTGTTCACGGTCTCCAGGTTCTGCGCATGACGCATAACGTGATATTCGATCTGGATGCCGTTGCCGCCATGCATGTCGCGCGCCATGCGCGCGATGTCGAGCGCCTTGCCGCAATTGTTGCGCTTGACGATCGAGATCATTTCCGGCGCGAACTGATGTTCGTCCATCAGGCGACCGACACGAAGTGAGGCCAGCAGGCCGAGCGAGATCTCGGTCTGCATGTCCGCGAGCTTCTTCTGGAAGAGCTGCGTACCGGCCAGCGGCTTGCCAAACTGCTTGCGGTCGAGGCCATATTGCCGTGCCCGATGCCAGCAGTCTTCGGCGGCTCCAAGTACGCCCCAGGAAATGCCGTAGCGGGCGCGGTTGAGGCAGCCGAAGGGCCCCTTCAGGCCTGAGACGTTCGGCAGAAGCGCATCCTCGCCGACCTCGACACCATCCATCACGATCTCACCGGTGACCGAGGCGCGGAGCGACAACTTGCCGCCGATCTTAGGCGCCGACAGACCCTTCATGCCTTTCTCGAGAACGAAGCCGCGGATGTCGCCGCCATGGGCTTCCGACTTTGCCCAGACAACGAAAACGTCCGCGATCGGAGCATTGGAAATCCACATCTTCGAACCGCGCAGGCGGTAACCGCCTTCGATCTTCTCGGCGCGGGTCTTCATGCCGCCCGGATCGGAGCCGGCATCCGGCTCTGTCAGCCCGAAGCAGCCGATGAGTTCACCTGAAACGAGGCCCGGCAGATACTTGTCCTTCTGCTCTTCGGAGCCATAGGCATAGATCGGGTAGATGACCAGCGACGACTGGACGCTCATCATTGAGCGGTAACCGGAATCCACCCGCTCGATTTCCCGCGCAACCAGCCCGTAGGACACGTAGTTCGCGTCAGCCGCGCCGTATTTCTCGGGGAGAGTTACGCCAAGGAGACCAGCCTGCCCCATGAGGCGGAAGAGCGCCGGCTCGACGGTTTCCCCGAGATAGGCGTCTGCCACCCGCGGTGCGAGTTCAGCCTTGGCAAAGGCCGCAGCTGCGTCCTGGATCATCCGCTCGTCCTCGCTGAGGATTTCGGACATCAGGAAAGGGTCACTCCAGGAAAAGGGCTGCATCTCGCTCATAATCACCGCATCCGTTTTTGGTTGTCGCTCACAGATTGCTCATATCGAACCATTAAACAAGCCATGTTTACTCATGTGGCTATTAGGTCTAGTCATGACGAATGCTGACACATCAACGCCGCTTCCTCCCGTCGACCAGCGCACTCGCCGCCTTCGATTCTGTCGCAAAGCTCGGCAGTTTCTCGGCGGCCGCCAATGAACTGGCACTCACACAAGGCGCCATCAGCCGCCAGATCGGCCTGCTGGAGGACCAGCTGGGCGTCAAACTGTTCGAGCGTACCAATCGCGGCGTTGAACTAACGGCAATAGGCCGGACCTATGCTAAGGGCATCGGCGACGCGCTGGCGACTATCCGAACTCTTTCCCTTGAAGCGATGGCAACGCGTGATGATACCCATCTGAGGCTGGCCATCCTGCCGACCTTCGGCACACGCTGGCTCATGCCGCGCATGCCGGATTTTCTGGCCCGCAACCCCGCCGTCATCATCGATTTCGCCACCCGCATTGGCCAGTTTGATTTCGAGGGATCGGGGATCGACGCTGCGATCCATATCGGCGAGCCAAACTGGCCCGGAACTGATTGCCAGTTCCTGATGCACGAGATGGTCGCCCCCGTCTGCAGTCCCGCCTTTCTCGCGGAAAACCCGGTGCGACACCCGGAGGATCTGCTGTCGAAACCGCTCTTCGACATGGCCTCGCGTCCGCGCGCTTGGGAGCAGTGGTTCGCCTCACTCGGCATGCAGGAAGGCCATGGCGGCGGCATGCGCTTCGAACAGTTCTCCAACGTCGTGCAAGCCTGCCTGGCCGGCCTCGGCATTGCGCTGGTGCCGACATTCCTGATCGAGCCAGAACTCGCAAGCGGTCAGCTGGTGCGCGCATTCGACCACGAGGTAAAAAGCGCCAGCGCCTATTATCTGGTCAGGCCGCTATCGCGCATGGCTTATGGTCCCGCCAGCGCTTTTGCCGCCTGGATCCTCGATCAGGCTCGCGACTTCACTGGCGTCGCACGCATGGGATTACGGGTCTGAAGCGTCCCTCTGGTACTGACTTTGCAGATATCGCCAGACTGTGTCGGCTGCCGATTGACAAGCCACTGACATGCTCCAAAAGTATCCTCGACAAGGCTGAAACTGAAATCGGCCTCCGGGGAGAACGCTATGTCTACGCGCCGTCTGTCGGTCATTCTTGCAATGATCCTGTCACTCTTTGCTGTCGGAATTCCGGCAACGGCTCAGGACAGCCGCACAGTGGTCACGGTTGGTGACGCTGACTACTTCGGCTTCGACCTGCGAACCGAGAAGAACATATCGCAGGACGAGTGCGAGGCGAGTTGTATCGCCGACGATTCCTGCCGCGCCTTCACCTATAATCCAAAGGTGAAATGGTGCTTTTTGAAGTCCGACTACAATCAGATGAACAGCTTTGTAGGTGCCGTCGCGGGTCGGATCGTCGAGGCTGCCGCGGAGGACGATATTGGCGCGCCTGCACCGCTCACCTTCATTTCCGAACAGCTGAAGACGGACGCGCGTAACCAGCGCGATAGCCTGACCTTGCCGCCGGACCGTGAAGGCGCAGGTCGCCAGACTTTGATCGACGAGGCACGCGCGGCCATCGCCGGAAGCAATGTCGACGCGGCGATGGCCGCGCTCAAAGGTGCCCTGTCCATCGACCCGGACGATGCTGCCACTTGGCTGGAACTGGCACGCGTCGCCAATACCGTCTCCAACAACTACACCTACGCCAACGAAGCGGCGATGGCAGCCATCAATGGCTACGGCCTGACCCGGGGTGCCGCGACCCGCGCCGATGCTCTGGCCACACTCGCCCTTGCCCTCGAAAAGAGCGAAAACTACCGCGCCGCCTTGAACGCGTATAAGGCAAGCCTCGAACTATCGGCCAATGCGCAGGTGCGCGCAGCCTTCGAGGACCTCCGGTCCCGTCAAGGCTTTCGCATCGTCGGCAACACAGTCGATTCCGATGCTGCATCGCCGCGCGCCTGCGTTGAGTTTTCCGAACAGTTGATCAAGCGCGGTATCGACTACGCCCAGTATGTGACACTCGATGGCAAGCCGCCGAAGGCCGTCGAAGCCAAGAACAACCAGATCTGCGTCGAAGGCCTTGAGCATGGCGGTCGCTATCGGCTCGCCATTCGCGCTGGCCTGCCGTCCTCCGTTGAGGAAAATCTGGAAGCTCCGGTCGAACTTGAAGTCTATGTCCGCGATCGGTCGTCCACGGTCCGCTTCACCGGTGACAGCTTCGTTCTGCCGTCCACCGCCCGGCAGGGCATCCCGCTGGTGTCGATCAATTCGGATAATGCCAAGCTCGCCCTTTATCGCATCGGCGACCGCAACATAGCGCCTCTCCTGGCCTCCTCGCAGTTCCTGACCCAGCTCGACGGATACACAGCAAGCCGCGTCGAGGACGAGATCGGCGAACTGGTCTGGCAGGGCACGATCGACATCACCAATCAGCTCAACGAGGAAGTCGTCACCAGCATCCCGCTGCAGGAGGCACTGCCGACCCGAAAGCCCGGGATCTATGTGTTGACCGCCGTGGCAGCCAACAGCACCGCCGAAAGCTGGGACAGCCGCGCCACCCAGTGGTTCGTCGTCTCCGATATCGGCCTCTCGACCTTTGCCGGCACTGACGGATTGCACGTCTTTGCACGCTCCCTTGCCACTGCCGCGCCGCTGGAAGGCGTTGAGCTGCAGTTGCTGGCGAAGAACAACGAGATCCTGGCAACCGCCAAGACAAACGCCGAAGGTCGGGCCCGCTTCGATGCCGGCCTCCTGAAGGCGAGTGCCGCCCTGGCCCCGGCCGTCATTACCGCCCATACAAGCGACGACGACAATGTCTTCCTCGACATGACCCGCGCCGGCTTCGACCTCTCCGACCGCGGCGTCACCGGCCGCCCGGCACCCGGTCCCGTGGACGTCCTCTCTTGGACCGAACGCGGCATCTACCGCCCCGGCGAAACCGTCCATGTCGCAGCACTTGCCCGCGACACGGAGGCCGATGCGATTAACGGCCTGCCGCTGACCTTCATCTTCCTCCGTCCCGATGGCGTGGAGTATCGGCGCATGTCGGTCTCAAGCGAAAGCCTCGGCGGATACGCCGTCGAGTTGCCTCTGCTCGCAAATTCGATGCGGGGCACCTGGAGCGTCGCGATCCACGCCGATCCAAATAAGCCAGCGATCGCCCAATCCTCCTTCCTGGTGGATGATTTCGTCCCGGACCGCCTGGATATGACACTTGCAAGCGACGCGACCGCGCTGTCGCCGGATGGAAATGCGACAGTCAACGTCGAAGGCCGCTATCTCTACGGCGCGCCGGCAGCTGGCCTGTCGCTTGAAGGCGAACTGGTTGTCACTCCCACCAGCAGCCATGCAGATTACCCCCGCTACAGCTTCGGTCTCTCCGACGAGGAAGACGTCGAAGGCGTCCGCGTCCCGTTTGAAGCACTCGATGCGCTCGATGAAGATGGCAAGACCAGCATCGACGTCTCGATCACCGATCTGCCGTCGACGACCCGACTGCTGAACGCCGATGTGGTGCTGAGGCTGCGCGAAGGCGGCGGCCGGGCGATCGAACGGAAGCTGACGCTGCCAGTTACTCCGGAAGGCCCTGTCATCGGTATCAAGCCGGAATTCGAAGGCGACGTCGCCGAAAACAGCAATGCCACCTTCAACCTGATCGCCATCGGTCCGGACTCGACGAAGCAGGATCTCCCAGCGGCCAAGTGGAAGCTGGTCAAGCTCGAGCGGAACTACCAGTGGTACCGCGAAGGGTCATCCTGGCGCTATGAGCCGATCACCACCACCAAGCTCGTCGCCGATGGCACGATCGACATCAAATCGGAGGGAACGCCGCTCTCTGTCCCTGTCGCCTGGGGCAGCCACCGCTTGGAAGTGGAACAGGGCGGCTCCGTCTCCAGCTTCGACTTTGACGCCGGTTGGTTCGTCTCGGCAAGCTCGACGGAAACGCCGGATGCGCTGCAGGTCGGCCTCGACAAGGCGACCTATGACATTGGTGAAACGGCCCATCTCAAGATCTCGCCCCGCTTCGAAGGGAAGGTTCTCGTCACTGTCGGAACGGACACCCTGATCACATCACAGGTCGCGGACGTGTCGGCGGCAGGTGCCGAGATCGACCTTCCCGTTACCGCCGATTTTGGTGCCGGTGCCTATGTCACCGCCACCCTGTTCCGGCCAGGTGAAGCCCAGGAAAGCCGCATGCCCGCCCGCGCCATCGGCGTGGCGTGGCTTGCCGTCGATCCGGGTGCAGACAAACTTGCGGTGAAAATCGCAACGCCCGAGAAGACCCTCCCGCGCCAGCCTCTGGAAATCCCGATCGAGGTCGCGGGTGCCGGCATCGGCCAAGAAGCCTATATCACCGTCGCCGCCGTCGATGTCGGCATCCTCAACCTCACCCGCTATGAGGCCGCCGATCCCGAAAGCTATTATTTCGGTCAACGCCGCCTGGGACTCGAACTGCGCGACCTCTATGGCCGCCTCATCGACGGCTCCCTCGGCGCGACAGGCAATCTGCGCACAGGCGGTGACGGCGGCGAGGTCGCTCTCCAGGGCAACCCGCCCAAGGAAAAGCTCGTCGCTTTTTTCTCCGGCCCTGTGAAGCTCGATGCGAGCGGCAAGGCAACCGTGTCTTTCGATATCCCGCAGTTCAACGGCACCGCTCGCGTCATGGTCCATGCCTGGTCCAAGACCGGTGTTGGTCATGCACAGGCGGACGTCATCATCCGTGACCCGGTCGTGGTAACAGCCAGCCTGCCGAAGTTCCTGGCCCCTGGAGATGACAGCAGCCTAAGGCTCGATATCGCGGCAACCGACGCACCCGACGGCACCTACACTGTGGTCGCCACCGGCAACGGCCCCGTCACGGTGGGAGGGAATGCATCCAACGAAGTCACGCTCGCTTCGGGCAAGACGACGACGCTCACCCTGCCACTCAAGGCGGACAGGCCGGGACAAGGTTCGATCGACATCGCGCTCACAGGAGCCGGTGGCATTGCCATCAGCCAGTCGCTGGATCTCCCCGTGCGCCCCGCGACCCTGCCGATCACCCAGCGCCAGGTGATCGCTGTAGGACCCGGGAAGAGCCTGACGGTGGACGGCAACCTGCTCGCCGACAGCCTGCTGGAAGGTGCCTCGGTCAGTCTGAACGTCACACGGGCAGACGGGCTGGACGTGCCGGCCCTGCTGATGGCGCTCGACCGCTACCCCTATGGCTGCGCCGAGCAGACAACCAGCCGCGCGCTGCCGCTGCTCTACTTCGACGAACTGGCGAAGGTCTCCGGTCTGTCGGAGGATCCTGAAATCGCCAAGCGCGTTCAGGATGCGATCTTCCGCGTGCTCTCCTACCAATCCTCCAGCGGCTCCTTTGGCCTCTGGGCTCCGGGTTCGGAAAGCCTGTGGCTCGACGCATATGTGACGGATTTTCTCACCCGTGCTCGCGAACGCAAGTTCGACGTGCCGGAAGAGGCGCTCGTCCGGGCGCTGCAGAACCTGCAGAACCGCATCGCCTATGACAATGACATTCGCACCCGCGGCAACGAGATAGCCTATTCGCTCTATGTCCTGGCACGCAGCCGCAAGGCTTCGCTCAGCGACCTGCGCTACTATGCGGACACTATGCTGGGCGACTTCCCGACACCTCTGTCCAAGGCACATCTTGCTGCAGCCCTATCCCTCTATGGGGACTCGCACCGTGCCAACATGGTCTTTGCCGACGCGTCGGGCATGTCGGAGCAGGCACGTCTGACTCCCGTCAGCTTCAGCCGTACAGATTACGGCTCGTCGCTGCGTGACGCCGCAGGCGTCCTTGCGCTGGCCGCCGAAAGCCGGCCAATGCCGCCTGTCGTCCCGGTTCTCGCGAAGATCGTCAAAGAAGAGTGGAATGCGAAGCAGACGCTGAGCACGCAGGAACAGACCTGGATGCTGTTGGCTGCACGTGCCCTGCAGCAGGACGATTCCGGCCTGCAGATCGATGTCAATGGCGCGGACCGGACGGGATCCTATGCCGCGACCATCCCTGGCGATGCCTTGCTGCAGACGCCGGTTACCGTCACCAACAAGGGCGGCGAGCCGGTCAGTGCGGCGATCACCACGGTCGCAGCACCGGTCGAGCCACCGGCTGCCGGTGGTGAAGGTTTCGAGATCAGTCGCACCTATTACACTCTGGACGGCGAAGAGGCGAACATCACGGAAGCCAAACAGAACGAGCGTTATGTGGTCGTTCTGGAGGTGACCGAAGAGGACGCATGGCCCGCCCAACTGCTGATCACGGATCTGCTCCCGGCTGGCTTCGAGATCGACAATCCGAGCTTGGTAGACAGCGCGGCTCTCACCAACTTCGACTGGATCGGTGAGACGGAAGTGGCCCATCTCGAATTCCGCAACGATCGCTTCGTGGCGGCCGTGAACCGGGCCGAAGGCGAGGATGGTACGATCACGCTGGCCTATGTGGTGCGTGCGGTAACCCCGGGTACATATGATCTGCCGGCAGCCGCCGTCGAGGACATGTATCGCCCGCAACTCTCCGCAAGGACGGCAGCCGGTGGCATGACGGTCTCGGCGGGCCCCTGATGATCCGCTATCGAAAGCCCCTGATCGTCTTTGCCGCGGGCATTGCCGTAACGGGGCTTTCGCTGTTTGCCCTCGACTGGGCGGATAAGCGCTTTCCCCCGCCGATCGCAGCAGCACGGACCGTTTCGACTGAGATCCTCGACCGCGATGGGCAACTGCTTCGGGCGTTTGCAACACGCGAAGGTCTCTGGCGATTGAAGACCACGGCAGACGATGTCGATCCGGCCTTGATCCGCATGCTCGTCGCTTATGAGGACCGCCGCTTCGATCAGCATGCAGGTGTGGACGTGCTAGCCCTGGGGCGTGCGGCCTGGCAATTCGCCACCAACGGCCGCATCGTCTCGGGCGCCTCCACCCTCTCAATGCAGGTCGCACGCCTGATCGAACCCCGGCGCGAGCGGTCGCTGACTGCCAAGCTGATCCAGATAGCGCGCGCCCTCCAGTTGGAACGTCGCCTGTCGAAAAGCGACATTCTCGACCTTTATCTCACCCATGCCCCCTATGGCGGCAATCTGGAAGGCGTGAGAGCCGCAAGTCTTGCCTGGTTCGGCAAGGAACCGAAGCGGCTGACGACCGCGGAGGCAGCCCTGCTGGTTGCCCTGCCGCAACTCCCCGAAAAGCGCCGTCCCGACCGCTTTGCTGACAACGCGCTTCAGGCTCGCAAACGTGTGTTGGAGCGCGCTGAAGAGGCCAAAATCATCGAACCTTCAGAGGTCACCTTCGCCTTGAACGCGGACTTGCCACGGGCGCGCCGCCAACTTCCCGCCCTCGCCCCGCATCTGGCCGAGGCAGCCAGACGAGCGGACCCGACTGCGGAACGTCACCAGACCACCCTGCTCCGTCCCGTGCAGGAAAAGCTTGAAACGCTCGCTGCCGAAACGGCTCGCAAACTCGATCCAAAAGTCTCTCTCGCCCTGATCATGGCCGACGCCACCACCGGCGAGATCGTCGCCGAAGTCGGCGCTGCCGACTATTTTGACGCGAGCCGATCGGGCTGGATCGACATGACCCGGGCCGAGCGCTCGCCCGGTTCGACACTTAAGCCTTTCATCTATGGCCTCGCGTTTGAACTGGGGCTGGTAGCGCAGGAGACGATCGTCGAGGATCGTCCGGCTGATTTCTTCGGCTATCGGCCGAAGAATTTTGACATGCATTACCAAGGCGATGTCAGCATCCGCGAGGCGCTGCAATTGTCGCTCAACGTGCCGGCTGTTCGGCTGCTCGACAGCGTCGGCCCGTCCCGCCTCATGGTTCGCCTGCGCCGGGCAGACGTTTCCTTGAAACTGCCGCCTAACGAAGTCCCGGGCCTCGCCATCGCACTCGGCGGCGCCGGTGTGACCCTGAAAGGGCTGGTGCAGCTCTATGCCGGGCTCGCTAATCGCGAACAACCTGTCAGGCTCGGCGACGGCGTGAGGGACAAACCCGGACTCATCGACGACCAGCCCCTGCTGGAACCGACTGCCGCCTGGACCGTGGCCGACATCCTCGGTGCCGTACAGCCGCCCGCTGGCAGCCCCCCGGCCGGCATCGCCTACAAGACCGGCACGAGCTATGGCTACCGCGATGCCTGGTCGGTGGGCTATGATGGCCGCTATGTGCTGGGGGTCTGGATCGGTCGCCCGGACAATGCCGCCGTTCCGGGGATATCCGGCTACAAGACCGCAGCGCCGGTGCTGTTCTCGGCCTTTGCCAAGTCTGGCCTGGCGGGCACCGCGCTCCCCCGCGCGCCCGCAGGCGCCACGCATCTCGGAGCAAACGATCTTCCTGTTGGCCTCAGGCGCTTCTCGATCAATCCGAATGGGCTGGTTTCCGCCTCGGCGCGGGAGAAACCCCCACAGATCGTCTACCCGCCGGAAGGCGCACAACTGGAGCTTGGTCGAGATGCCGCTGGAACGCCGCTTCCGCTGGTCATGAAGATGCAGGCAGGCCGGGCCCCCTTCCGCTGGTTGGTGGATGGAAAGCCGATGACCGACTCCACCCGTCGGCGAAGCGGCGAATGGCACCCACTCGGCCAGGGCCAGGCCACCTTGACCGTGGTCGATGCCGACGGGCGTGCAGCCTCGGTGAATGTCTTCATTCGGGAGTAAGTCGACGTGATCCGTCGGAATGGCCGGTGCGTACATCAAACGGAAAGACACCCGTTCCGGAGAACCACGCCATGCATTCCAGCCTTGCAACCGGACTGATGACGCTGCTGACCCTCGCCTGCAGCTTCGCGACGGCTTTCGCCAACGAACGTTTCACCGCGAAGGATATCCAAGAGGATATCATCGGCAAGCGCGTGTATCTCGCTGTACCTTTGGGCGGCGAATTTCCATTGAACTACCGGAGGAATGGCCAGGTCGACGGTTCGGGCGAAGCTCTGGGCCTCGGTCGCTTTGCCAAGCCGAATGATACAGGTCGCTGGTGGATCAAAGGCGACCGGCTCTGCCAGCAGTTTACCAGCTGGTACAAGGGCCAGCCGATGTGCTTCGAGCTGCAGCGCATCAACGACAAACAGCTCAAATGGACGCGCGACAACGGCGATACCGGCACCGCCCGCATTGGTCGCGACATCTAAACGGCTGCTTGCTTCGGTACGACCGCAAATCCATCGTCCTTCGAACAATCAAGGAGCGGTACATGGCTGATTTGCGTACGCGCCCCTTGGGCGCAACGGCAACGCTCGGGAAACGAGGCTACCCGCAGATCCGTTCCGCGACAGGCGGCAAGATCGACGTCGTCACCGGCGCCTCCGAACCTGGCTTCAATCCGCTCGACCTTTTGCTTGCGTCTTTAGCTGCCTGCCTGAGCATGAGCGCGAGGATCGCGGCGCGGGACCTTGGGTTAGCCGAGAGGATCTCAGGTGTGCGGGTCGAAGTAACCGGCGAAAAAGCCGAAGAGGGGCCTTCGCGCTTCGCGGCCTTTACCGTCTTCTTCTATTTTGAGGGGAGCCTGACTGCCGAAGAGCAGCTCGATATAGGATACCGCGCCGAAGGAATCTGCACCGTCAGCAACACCTTGGCTGTAAGACCGCAAATCATGATCGACCCGTCTACGCCGCAACCAGATCAAGGGTAAGGCGATCTGGTTCGCCCTGACAAATCCGCTCGATCGCCTGGGCAAAGGGATAGGCCCGCTGATCCTCGACAACAAGCGAAAATAGGGTCATGCACGAGCGGAATTTCAGATCGTCGGGCGACCCGAAGATCTCGTGGAGCGAACGGTCCAGAACGGCGAGCACCGCCTCAGTCGCCTGCACCAGGCGTGGACCCAGGATCGGATGCTCGAGATACATTCGAGCCTCCTCCCTGCCGGCAAGTCCGTAATGACGAGCCGTGGCTGAATGGCCGAGGTCGCGCAACTGCGGGAAGATGAACCACATCCAGTGGCTTTCCTTGCGACCACGTCGAAGTTCGGCGATCGCGCTCGCGAAAATGGGCTCTTGAGCCAGCAGGAAACGGTCAGCGTCCCAGACATCCATATCTTAAATCCTTCTCAACCCTCCCACGGTAACGCGGCAGCAGCCGTTCTGTTCTCGGAAAGACATCGAGCTTGAAATCCGGATGAGAGATACCATTTCCGCAAGACGCCTTCACACGTCTTGACCTTTTTGTGAGCTTCGGTGAGAACAAGGCGTGGCGCAACGTTAAGACGTGCGATCGAACCTGGTGCCGGGCCCCTCTGGCGAGAGTTTACGGCGCTCTCGTGATGTCGGTACCGCCAGCAATCGTCAGCCGGCGGATTCAGAACACAATGAATATTCGGATCATGCTTCATGCGAAGGCGTGCGGAACGCGTCGCATGCTCAATTCATATCTCCCGATGGTGGAGGCCCAGTCGTGACGACATCGACATCAACCGGCACACAGACCACTCTCGGCTATTTCCGCTGGGCTTTCATCGTGACCATCATCGGCCTCATCCTCGGCGGCCTGCTCGGCTGGCAGATGACCGGAACGATCGGCGGCATGGCGACCGTGTTCTTCATCTGCAGCGTGCTCGCGGTTCTGGAGATCTCACTGTCTTTCGACAATGCGATCGTCAATGCGAACAAGCTGAAGGACATGACCCCCGTATGGCAGCAACGCTTCCTGACCTGGGGTATCATCATTGCCGTCTTCGGCATGCGTATCATCTTCCCGCTGCTGATCGTCGTGATCGCGGCAAAGATCGGCCCGATCGACGCCATCGTGCTCGCCGCCCGCGAACCGGCTGAATATGCGCGCATCATGAACGAGGCTCATCTGCCGATCGCCGCCTTTGGCGGCACTTTCCTGATGATGGTTGGACTGACCTATTTCTTCGACCATGAGAAAGACGTCCACTGGATCGAAATTCTCGAGAAGAACATGGCCCGCTCGGCCTCGATCAAGGGCATCGAGATCGCGGTCGTCCTGTTGCTCATTCTGCTCTTCTCCAACCTTCTCGAAGGTGAGGAGGCGACGACCTTCGTCTATTCGGCAATCTATGGTCTTGTGACCTTCCTGGCGGTTGAAGTGCTGGGCGGCCTGCTGGACGCCTCGCAGAAGACCATGAGCGAAGCGGCCAAAGGGGGTCTCGGCGCCTTCATCTATCTGGAAGTGCTGGATGCCAGTTTCTCCTTCGATGGCGTCATCGGGGCTTTTGCCTTGACCCAGAACCTCTTCGTCATCGCCATCGGTCTCGGCATCGGCGCCATGTATGTGCGCTCCATGACCATCATGCTGGTCGAAAAGGGCACGCTCGCCGAATACCGCTATCTCGAACACGGCGCCTTCTACGCCATCCTGATCCTTTCGGTGATTATGTATGTCCAGACGCTGGTACACATTCCGGAAGTCATCACCGGGCTCGGCGGTGCGACCCTCATCGGCATCTCGCTCTGGTCGTCGATCCGGTACAACAGGCGGGAACGCGAGGAAGAAGAACGCGCCGCTCGCGAAAGCGTGGCAGAGAACATCTGATCTCGTCCTTCAGCAACGACAAAGGCCGACGGGAAACCGTCGGCCTTTGTCGTTTTAGCTCTCATAATATGCCGTCAGTCTGGACCGACATCAGCATCTTGCGACCCGGTCTTCGGCAGCGATCCTGCACCCGGCGTCTTCATCTGATCCTGCAGTTCCGGCTTGTCGTGCGGGCCAGCCGCCGGCAGATCTTTCGCCGAAGAGCCTTTTTGGTCCGCCACGGCCTTATCGTGCTGAGACGTGCTTGTGGTGTTCATCGATACCTCCATTTCTGTCGTTGGAAACAGACGTAAGGCGGAAAGGGTTCCGCCCAGGAGATCTTTTCGGGAACCGCCAGCCATGGTGCGTGTTGGGTTGCCATGATGACCGATGCGAGGAGAGAGATCATGATCATCGAAAACCACCGCCTGCAGCCGGACCCGCCCGAGGGTGATCGCAAGACGATCGACCGCGAACTGGAGCGCCAGGATGACGAATTCGAAGACGAGGCCGAACCGAGCGAACAGGGGGTTGAGCTCGACCCGAAGAGGCGCATCGACTGACGCGAACCTTTGCATTCCTGAGACAAGGAGCACGCCATGAACAGCAGACTTCCACCCGTTCCCGAGGAAAACCGCAGCCAAAAGGGCAGCGGTGATACCGGCGCAGAACGGCAGCCCGACAACCAGCACTTCAACCCTGAAAAAGATCCCGACAAACTGGGTCAGCAAGGCAACAGCAAGCTGAACACCACGCATCAGGGATACCAGCAGGACCGCTAGGAGGCCGACATGTCTACTTCAACGAAGAGCCCTGAGACCATCCGCCAGGGCGGGCCGGGCGCATCACACGAGAATGCCAAGGCACCGAAGCAGGTGGAGAAGCCGCCGGCAAAATCAGATGCCAAGACGAAAAGCGACGTATCTGGCGGGGGCGGCGAAAGGGACCGTCACCATACCCATGATGCGCAGCGAAAGTGACACCATGAACACCGCAAACCCGCAGTTGGAAGGCCTGTATCTCGCGCTATCGGCACTGGTCCGTCAAATGATCACCATAGGGGTCCTGTCGCAGGAGGACCTCGATACGGCCATGGCGCAGGCGCGAGAGCAGGCCGAGGCAGATTTCGAATCCTCACCTCTGCCCGATGCCAACAGGAAGGCCGTACTCTTCCCGATCGAGCTTCTTGCCCTTGCAGGAAAAGGTGAGGCCGAAACATTCCGGGCACTCGCCCGCCGCGTCGCCCTCGGCACCTGAACTTCCTTCCGCAGAAGAGCTTGGCGGGCTTGCCTCGCCAGAAGCTGCACCTACATCGGGGAGAGTTAGGCTCTGCGCCAGGAGGTGAAAATCGGATGAACGAGAGCGCGTCTCCCGAACCGGGTGAAGCTACCCAGCGAATGCGACGCCTCAGCGAGCATGCGACGGCGGCTGGCTCCGTGAGCTTCGACGAGTTGCTCTCCACGATGGGCCGCGCCAGTATTGCCTTCGCAATCCTCATTCTCGCCCTTCCGGCACTCACACCGATACCGGGACCCTTCGGCTTTGTCTTCGGCAGCTGCCTTGCCGTGGTCTCGCTGCAGATCCTTGCAGGCTACAGCCGCATACGGCTCCCGTCCTTCCTTGGTCGACGTCGGGTTTCCGCAGAAACGATCGAGCTCATCTTCCGCTACACCGCTCCGCTCGTCACGCGCATTGAGGCATTCCTGAAGCGCAACCGCATGCGTCACCTCGCCGGACCACGTGCGCAGGCCCTCCTCGGACTTCCGGTCCTTCTCCTTGCCATTGCTGTTGCTTTGCCCATTCCCTTCGGCAACTTTCTGCCAGTCGGTGCGCTCGTCATGATCGCACTGGGGCTTATGGAGCGGGACGGCCTGGTGATCATGATGGGGCTCGGCCTCGGAGTGATCGCGCTTATAGCCTCCGCCGGCCTTGTCTTCGCTGCCATGCAGGGCGTGGGCTGGATAATCGCGACGTAAAAAAATCGCTGGGTGATGGAATAAACCTGCCGCTTGCTCCGTATATGGAGCATGACGACGAAAGCGAACCCGTTCAACGTAATTGGCCAACTCGCAGCTCTGCGACGCTACGCCCGGTCGCTCGTCCGCAATCCGGACGAGGCCGAGGATCTCGTTCATGACGCCCTCGTTCGTGCACTGGAACGCAAGTCTAGCTTCCGCAGCAGCGGCAGCCTGCTCAACTGGCTGATGTCGATCCTGCACAACACCCATATCGACAGGCTCCGCAGCCGTCGCGCAAGCGATCGTCGGCACGCCGCCGCCGCTGAACTGGTCGATCTCGTCGCTCCGCCCGATCAGGAGCATTCCGTTCGGCTCGCACAGGTACGCGACGCCTTCCTCGCTCTTCCAGAAGACCAGCGCGAGGCACTGCACCTCGTGGCGATCGAGGAGCTCTCCTATCAGGAAGCCGCCGATGTCCTGAACATCCCGGTGGGTACGCTGATGTCACGCATCTCCCGAGCCCGGGCGCGGTTGCGCGCCATGGAGCAAGGCGATGGGGAAGTCACGGTGCCTCATCTCAAAATCGTTGGAGGATATCACGATGACCAGCAATGATCCCGTGATCGAAACGGACCTGCATGCCTATGTCGACGATCAGCTGGACGTGGCGCGGCGGATCGAGGTTGAGGCCTATCTCTCGGAAAACCCTGTCGTCGCTGCCAAGGTTATGGCTGATCTGCGGGTGAGAGATGAACTGAGGCTGGCACTGGCCGGGATGCCGGTGACGGCGCGGCACGAGACGCGGGATGTCGCCAGACGGCTCGAGAGCGCACTGAACGGCCGAAGCAGCCTCGAATTCATCCGCCGGGCGGCCGCGATCCTGCTTCTGGTCGGCGCCGGTTGGGCAGCCCACGGCTGGATTGCGCCGGGCGGTGTCGGCGAGGTGGTGGCGTCCGTACCTCCACCGCAATTCGTCGAGGAAGCGATCCGCGCGCACCAGACGGCGGAATTGCGCGGACAGATCCCGTCTCAGGCCGACAGCCGGATCTTCAACGCTGCGGAGATCCGTTCTGCGACCGCGATCGTGCTGCCCGAGATGCCGCAGGCCTGGGCCATCCGCGACGCCCAGATCTTCCCCTCGGCCTATGGCCCGAGCGTGGAGCTCGAGGTCGAACCGGAAACAGGAAAGCGGCTATCGCTCTTTGCCGTTCGCCCCGGAAGCTTTTCGGTGCAGCAGGTCCTGGTAAAGCAGGACGGTGATACGCAGGCGGCCTACTGGCAGATCGGCGAGGTCGCCTATGCGCTGATCTCAGAGACATCCAATCCGGACAGGCTGGCCGAACAGGCGCGCCAGCTCGCCCGTACCCTTTACTGATCCAACCAAGGAGGAAACATCCATGGATCCCATCCAGAACCGCTTCGGTTACGGGGCTCAGGCCCAATCCGCAGCGCTGTTTGACGAAGGCCTGCGCCAGCACATGCTGCGCGTCTACAACTATATGGGCCTAGGCCTTGTGATCACCGGCATCGTCGCCTTCGTGGTCAGCCAGACGCCGGCACTGTACGTGCCGATCTTCCAGACCCCGCTGAAATGGGTCGTGATGCTGGCGCCGCTCGCCTTCGTCTTCTTCTTCTCGTTCCGCATCCAGACCATGTCGGCTTCGACCGCACAGATCGCCTTCTGGGCCTTCTGCGCCGTGATGGGTCTCTCGCTCGCCTCGGTCTTCCTGGTCTTTACCGGGACCTCGATCGCGCGCACCTTCTTCATCACGGCCACCATGTTCGGTGCGATGAGCCTCTACGGCTACACCACCAAGCGTGACCTATCGAAGTTCGGCTCCTTCCTGATGATGGGTCTGATCGGCGTGGTCATCGCCTCGGTCGTCAACATCTTCATGGGCTCCAGCGCCCTGCAGTTCGCCATCTCGGTCATCGGCGTCTTCGTCTTCGTTGGCCTGACCGCCTGGGACACGCAGAACATCAAGGAGCAGTATGCCGAGAACATGGATCAGGAAAGCCAGCAGAAGCTCGCCGTCTTCGGCGCCCTCTCGCTCTACCTGAACTTCGTCAACCTGTTCCAGCTGCTGCTCAGCCTCACCGGCCAGCGCGAAGAATAATATAGAAACGCGTCGGGAGAACGCTTCAACAAGAAACGCCCGGGTTTTTGCCCGGGCGTTTCGTATTGAGGTTGGAAGTATTTCTTCAGACGATGCCGCCCGAACCGCCCTTGACCGCAGGCCGCTCAGCCGAAACCTTGGCGCGGTATCCGCTGACACGGTAGGTCGCGACCGGATCGATGGCGCCGCCGGCGCGACGGCGTGCTTCCGCCAGGATCGGCTCGACATCCGTACGATAGGCGCGCTTCAGGGTCTCCGTCGCCATCAGCGCATCATTGCCGTCCTGATAACCGGCAAGGGCTGCACGATCGACCAGCAGCGCCTGGGCATAGGCGCGGCGGATCTCGTTGGCACTGGAGATCAGGCTCTCGATCGGATCCGTCACATTGTGGCTCTGGTCGATCATATGCGCCGGATGGAAGCCCGTAACCCCACGATATTCGGCATCAACCAGTTCATTGAAGACCAGGAAAAGGCGATAGGGCTCGATGGAACCGGCATCCAGGTCATCGTCGCCATACTTGCTGTCGTTGAAATGGAAGCCGCCGAGCTTGCCGAACTGGATCAGGCGGGCGACGATCATCTCGATATTCGTGTTCGGCGCGTGGTGCCCGAGGTCGACGAGGCACTGCGCCTTGGGACCGAGCGTCTGCGCGATCAGAAAATTCGTGCCCCAGTCCTGGACGACGGTCGAATAAAAGGCCGGCTCGTACATCTTATGCTCGGAGAACAGACGCCAGTCCTCCGGAAGCGCCTTGTAGATTTCGGCCATGGCGGCGAGATAACGTTCGAAGCTCTTGGTGAAATTGGTCTGGCCGGGGAAGTTCGAGCCATCACCGACCCAGACTGTCAGGGCCTTCGAGCCGAGTGCAGCACCAAGCTCGATACATTCGATATTGTGCTCGACGGCCTGTGCCCGCGTCGCCGCATCGACATGGCTGAGCGAGCCGAACTTGTACGAATGGGCCTGATCGGCGCCATCCGAGAACGTATTGGAGTTCATCGCGTCGAAGCCGAGACCGAGCGTTTCAGCCTTCGCCTTGAGTTCCTTCGGATCGGCCTTGTCCCAAGGGATATGCAGCGACACGGTCGGCGTCGCGCGCGTCAACTGTTGGATCACACCGCAGTCATCGAGCTTGTCGAAGATGTGGCGCGGCTCGCCCTGCCCTGGAAAACGGGCAAAACGGGTGCCGCCAGTGCCGACACCCCAGGACGGAACAGCGACGAAAAACTCCGACACCTTGTCGGTGATCGCGCCGATGTCGACGCCGCCTCGGGCGAGCTTTTCGCCAAGCGCTCTATAATCGGCATCGAGAGCCGCTGCGCGCCGGTCGTTATCGGCAGCGACGATATCGGCTGCAATCCTGAAATCACTCATGTTTTCCTCCACATCGCGCGAACGATTTTGTTCCAAGCGCGTTTATCTGCAACATCCCCTGACAACCGGAGCCACCATGGACGTACTTCGCATTCTGATTGCCATTCTCCTGCCGCCGCTCGGAGTTTTCCTCCAGGTCGGCATCGGCCTGCACTTCTGGCTCAATATCCTACTGACCCTTTTCGGCTACATCCCCGGCATCATTCACGCCATCTGGGTGATCCTCCGCAAGTAGGATTCCGCTGTGGCATTCGCGCCGCAGCGGCTTGGGAGATCAGCGGGTAAAGCTCTGGGCGTTGCCGGCATCCACATTGATGATGTTGCCGGTCGACTTGGCCGACATATCGGACGCCAGGAAGTAGATCGCCTCTGCAATATCTTCCGGGAAGACATTCAACTTCAGCATCGAACGCTTGCGGTAATGCTCTTCGAGATCGTCTACCTCGATCTTCGAAGAGGCCGCGCGCTGTTCGCGCCACTCGCCGTTCCAGATCTTCGATCCGCGCAGGACCGCATCCGGATTGACCGTGTTGACGCGGATGCCTTCGTCCGCCCCTTCAAGCGCCAGGCAGCGGGCGAGATGGATCTCGGCAGCCTTGGCCGTGCAATAGGCCGATGCGTTCGGCGAAGACGCGAGACCGTTCTTCGAGGCAACAAAGACGACGTTTCCACCAAGCTTCTGTCTGCGGAACAGCCGGAAGGCTTCGCGAGACACGAGGAAATAACCCGTCGCGAGAATGCTGATATTCTTGTCCCACATGGCAAGCGTCGTTTCTTCGACCGGAGCCGAGGACGCAATGCCGGCATTTGATACCAAAATATCGACCCCGCCGAATTCGACGCAAGCCTCGGCGAATGCCTTGATCACGGCATCTTCCCGCGTCACGTCGAGCTGGCAAGAGCGCACGACGTCACCGCCATGCCGCTTGCCAAAATCACCCATAGTTTGTTCGAGCGCGTTCGCGTCAATGTCCGCCAGCACCACGCAGGCACCTTCGGCGAGCAGTCGCTCGGCCGTTGCCCGGCCAATGCCGCCCGCACCACCGGTGACAAAGGCGACGCGCCCCGCCAGGCTCTTCGGCTTCGGCATGCGCTGCAGTTTGGCCTCTTCGAGCAGCCAGTATTCGATATCAAAGGCTTCCTGCTCCGGAAGCCCCTGATATTCGGAAACCGTCGAGGCGCCACGCATGACGTTGATCGCGTTGACGTAGAACTCACCCGCGATGCGCGCCGTGGCCTTGTCCTTGGCAAAGGAAAGCATACCGACGCCCGGCACCAGGAAGATCACCGGATTGGGATCGCGGATCTTGGGCGAGTTATCGTGTTTGCAGCTTTCGTAATAACGGGTGTAGTCGGCTCGATAGGCTTCGAGCGCCCCATCCAGCCCAGCGAGCACAGCATCGACATCCGGGTTTGCCGGATCGAAATCGACGATCAACGGACGGATCTTTGTGCGCAGGAAGTGATCTGGGCAGGACGTGCCGAGCGCGCCGAGCGAGTGCAGGTTCTTCGAATTGACGAATTCGAGCACGGCATCCTGGTCATCGAAATGGCCGAGCTTGCGCTCCGCCTTACCGATCCGGCCGCGAATCTCCGGCATCAGCCGCGCAACGATGGCGCGCCGCTCGTCCGCCGGCAGGCTCTGAGCCACAGCGCCGCCGAAGATCGTCTTGCCCGCCGTTTCCTTGGCGAACCAGGAAATCGCCCTGTTGATGATCTCGAGCGTAAGCAGATAGCAGTCCTTGGCATCGTTGGCCCAAGTGAAAAGGCCATGGCTTTCGAGAACGACGCCCTTGGCCGCCGGGTTGGCCTTCACGAAAGCCTCGAGGTCGAGGCCGAGCTGGAAACCCGGACGGCGCCAGGGCAGCCAGCCGATTTCAGAGCCAAAGATCGTCTGCGTCAGTTCTCGTGAATTCTTCGCAGCCGCAATCGCGATGATCGCATCCGGATGCATGTGGTCGACATGCGCAAACGGCACGAAGCCGTGCAAGGGCGTATCGATTGAGGCGGCACGCGGATTGAGGTTGAAGGTGCAATGCGGCAGGAAGCCGACCATGCGGTCTTCGTCTTCGACGCCCTTGTAGATGCCCTTTAAAGCGTCCAGCTTGTGCTGGTAGAGCGTCGCGAAACCGTCGAGCTTGATCGTACCGACGTCGCCGCCGGACCCCTTCACCCACAGCACCTTGATCTGCTCGCCCGTAAGCGGATCGGTTTCCATCACCTTGGCAGACGTATTGCCGCCGCCGTAATTGGTGATGCGCTTGTCGGCACCGAGCAGGTTCGACCGGTAGAGCAGCTTGCCCGGTTCATCGAGCTTCGCAGCATAAGCATCGTCCCAACGGCTTTCGAGAAGGCTGGTTTGGCCCGACATGACATCCTCCCTGGTATTGATTCACGGGCAGCACTCAACGACCCGTCTCCTTGTTGAAGGCAGATATCGCGCAGCCGCCCGCCGATTGTCAATCAATTTCGATCATTTCTTTTCATTGTGCGGTGCAATATTATTATTTTTGATCGTTTCTGATTGACAGCGTAAAAACATTGCGAATAAATCACCGTCAGGAGGACACCATGCACGAACGCGAACGCCATCGCATTATTCTGAGCGCGATCCAGGAGAAGCCTGTGATCACGGTGCAGGATATTGCCGAGCTGACCGAGGCTTCTGAAGCCACGATCCGCCGCGACATCGCGTCTCTTCACGTGCAGGGAAAGCTCAGGCGTGTGCGGGGCGGGGCTGAGGCCGTTCACCCGCCGCAGCTCGGAAACCTCGCTGCCCGACCATTCCGCGTGTCCGAATCAGTCAACATCGACAAGAAACGCGCAATTGCGCGCGCTGCCGTCGATCTCTGCGAAGAAGGCGACTCCATCATCATCAATGGTGGCACCACGACATTTCAGATGGTGCATTTCATGTCAGCCCGCCGCCTGCAGGTGATGACCAATTCCTTCGCCATCGCCGAGCATCTAGTGAAGCATTCGAAGTGCACGGTATCGGTTCCCGGCGGCGCGATTTACCGCGACCAGAGCCTGATCCTGTCACCCTTCGAGAATGACGCGATCCGCAATTTCTACGCCCGCCGCATCTTCATCGGCGCGCAGGGGATCAATGCGCTCGGCGTGATGGAATCGGATGCGCTCGTCATCCAGAGTGAGCAGAAGCTGGTGCGTCAGGCCGAAGAGCTCATCGTCATGGTGGACTCCAGCAAGTTCGCCAAGCGCTCAAGCCTAATCCTGTGCGCGCTCGACAAGGTCTCGACGATCATCACCGACGACAGAATTTCCGACGAGGCGGCCGCCATGGTCACCGACGCCGGCGTAAAGCTCATGACCGTAAAGCCGCTGGCTTCTGCGGAGAGGGAGGATACCTCATCGGTCGCCTGAAGGCGTTCGGGAGGGAGGAATAGACAGTTCATCAACCTGGGAGGATAAAATGAAACTGACGAAACTACTGCTCGCTAGCGCCGCCATCGCGCTTGCCACCATGGGCTCTGCCGCGCAGGCCGCCGACATGAAGATCGCGCTGGTCGTCAAGTCGCTCGGCATCGGCTTCTTCGAAGCTGCCAACAAGGGTGCGCAGGAAGCGGCCAAGGAACTCGGCGGCGTCGAAGTGATCTACACCGGCCCGACCTCGACCACGGCCGAAGGCCAGATCGAAGTGATCAACTCGCTGATCGCACAGGGCGTCGACGCCATCGCGATCTCCGCAAACGATCCGGACGCAGTCGTCCCGGCCCTCAAGAAGGCCATGGACCGCGGCATCAAGGTCATCTCGTGGGATTCGGGCGTCGCCCCGGAAGGTCGCATCATGCACCTGAACCCCTCGTCGAACGCGCTGATCGGCAAGATGTGCCTGCAGCTTGCCGCCAACCATCTGCCGGACGGAAAGGGTGACTTCGCCATCCTCTCGGCCACCACCACCTCGACCAACCAGAACATCTGGATCGAGGAAATGAAGAAGCAGTTGAAGGACTTCCCTGGCCTCAACCTGGTTACGACAGTCTATGGGGATGACCTGGCGGACAAGAGCTACCGTGAAGCCAACGGCCTCCTGACCTCGCAGACGAACGTCAAGGTCATCGTTGCTCCGACCACCGTCGGCGTTCTCGCCGCTTCGCAGGCCGTCAAGGATGCCGGCAAGATCGGCGACGTTTACGTCACCGGCCTTGGCCTCCCCTCTGAAATGGCAGGTGCCATCCAGTCGGGTGCGACGAAGGAATTCGCCATCTGGAACCCCATCGACCTTGGTTACTCGGCAACTCAGATCGCCTATCGCCTGGTCAAGGGCGAAACCGATGCGGCGCCCGGCTCTGAAATCGACGCCGGCCGCATGGGCAAGATCAAGGTTGGTGACGGTGGTGAAGCCGCAATGGCCGATCCCTTCGTCTACGACAAGTCGAACATCGAAGAGTTCTCCAAGATCTTCTGATCTCGGACAACTCACCCCGGCGGCACGAGCCGCCGGGGACTTCACTTCATTTCGGTAAGCACATGATGACCGTTCAAGCCAGCACGCTCGCCGCGGGCGCAAGACCCGTCGGCACGCCTCTTCTTGAGATGCGCGGCATCTCGCAAATCTTTCCGGGCGTGAAAGCGCTCGACAAGGTCGACATTGCCCTCTACCCGGGCAAGGTGACCGCGCTGATCGGCGAGAACGGCGCCGGCAAGTCGACGCTGGTCAAGATCCTGACGGGCATCTATCGGCCGAACGAAGGCGAAATCCTGATCGACGGCAAAACCACCACCTTTGCCGATGCCCAGGATGCCATTGATGCGGGCGTAACGGCAATCCATCAGGAAACCGTCCTGTTCGACGAACTGACGGTTGGCGAAAACATCTTTCTCGGCCACGCGCCACGCACGCGTTTCGGCCTGATCGACTGGCGCCAGATCAACGAGCGGTCGCGCGCGCTGATGAAAGCGCTCGAAAGCGACATGGACCCGACGACGAAGCTCAAGGACTTCTCGATCGCGCAGCGCCACCTCGTCGCCATCGCCCGCGCGCTCTCCGTCGACGCCCGGATCGTCATCATGGACGAACCGACGGCGGCCCTTTCACGCAAGGAGATCGACGATCTCTTCCGCATCGTCGAGGGCCTGAAGCGCCAAGGCAAGGCGATCCTTTTCATCAGCCACAAGTTCGACGAACTTTACGAAATCGCCGACAATTACGCCGTCTTCCGCGATGGCCGCATGGTCGGCTCCGGCATCCTCAAGGACACGCCACAGGATGAGATTGTCCGCCAGATGGTGGGCCGCGACGTCCACGACATTTTCCCGAAAACCGAAGTAGCGATTGGTGGGTCCGTGCTCAAAGTCAGTGGCTATAGCCACGCGACAGAATTCCGCGACATCTCCTTCGACCTGCGCAAGGGAGAAATCCTCGGCATATACGGGCTGATCGGTGCCGGACGCTCGGAACTCTGCCAGTCGCTGTTCGGCATTACGCGCCCCGCTTCGGGAACTGTCCAACTGGATGGCCGCGAAATCCGGATCGCCACGCCGGCGGACGCCATCACTGCGGGCATCGTCTATGTCCCGGAAGAACGTGGTCGGCACGGTTTGGCGCTCGATCTGCCAATCTATCAGAACATGTCCCTGCCCTCGCTGGTGCGCACCTCCGTTTCCGGCTTCCTCAAGGCTGCCAATGAGTTGAAGCTTGCCCGCCGCTATGCCGAGCGGCTCGACCTGCGCGCGGCAGCTTTGTCCGTGCCTGTCGGCACGCTCTCGGGCGGCAATCAGCAGAAGGTTGTCATCGGCAAGTGGCTGGCCACAGCCCCGAAGGTCATCATCCTCGATGAACCCACCAAGGGCATCGACATTGGCTCGAAGGCAGCCGTCCACGCCTTCATTTCCGAACTCGCCTCCGAAGGTCTGTCGATCATCATGATCTCCTCCGAACTTCCCGAGATCCTCGGCATGTCCGACCGGGTCATGGTCATGCGCGAGGGACTGCAGGCGGGCATCTTTGATCGCGACGGGCTGACGGCCGAGACGCTGGTCCGCGCCGCAACCGGCAACGCGTAAGGAATGACCATGCAGAACCTGCTCAAGAACCGCGAAATGTTGCTGGCCCTGATCATCATCGGCATGATCCTCGCCTTCACCTCGCGCGCGCCCAATTTCGCCTCGCCCAGCAATCTCGCGACCATTTTCAACGACACCTCGATCCTGATCATTCTGGCGCTTGGCCAGATGGTGGTCATCCTGACCAAGTCGATCGATCTGTCCGTCGCAGCCAACCTCGCCTTCACCGGCATGGCTGTCGCAATGCTCGACAGCACCTATCCCGGCCTGCCGCTCGCCCTCCTCGTTCTTCTCGCCATCGGCATCGGCGGGGCGCTGGGCGCGATCAACGGTTTTCTCGTATGGGCACTGCGTATTCCGCCGATCGTCGTCACTCTCGGCACGCTCACCATCTATCGCGGCATGAGCTTCGTCCTGTCCGGTGGCGCCTGGGTGAATGCCCACCAGATGCAGCCTGATTTCCTCGGCGTACCGCGCCTGCCTGTCCTCGGCCTGCCAATCCTCTCCTGGACAGCGTTAGCCGTCGTCATACTCGTTGGCTTCATCCTCGCTCGCACACCCTTCGGACGGTCGACCTATGCCGCCGGCGGCAACCCGGTCGCAGCCGTCTATGCCGGCATCGATGTCGGCCGCGCCCGCTTCCTCTCGTTCGTTCTCTCCGGCGCTCTGGCTGGTCTCTCGGGTTACCTCTGGGTCTCGCGCTATGCGGTCGCCTATGTCGACATCGCGGCCGGCTTCGAACTTGATAGTGTGGCGGCCTGCGTGATCGGTGGCATCTCGATCGCAGGCGGGATCGGCACGGTCATAGGCACCGTACTCGGCGCCCTCTTCCTTGGGGTGATCAAGAACGCCCTGCCGGTCATCGGTATCTCGCCCTTCGCCCAGATGGCCATCTCCGGCATCGTCATCGTGCTCGCCGTTGTCTTCAACGCCCGTGCCGAGCGCAAGAAGGGTCGCATCATCCTGCGTGACCGCGCAGCCAAGACGGAGGTGACGGCATGAGCACGTCGTCCAAGCAAACACACGAAACCCGCGTCATTCCCGATCGTCTCGAAACGCCATTCCGTCGACTTCTTGGAAGCTGGGAAGTGCTGCTCTTTGGCGTAGCGGTCATCATCTTCATCGCGAATTCGCTGGCCTCACCCTACTTTCTCAACGCTTGGAACCTGTCGGACGCGACCTTCAACTTCACCGAAAAGGCCCTGATCGCCTTTGCCATGGCTCTTCTGATCATTGCCGGTGAAATTGATCTTTCCGTCGCCGCCATTATTGCACTTGCCTCGACCGCCATGGGCTATGCCGTGCAGATGGGTGTGGGCACGCCAAGCCTGGTGGCGATCGGCATCACGGTGGGCCTCGCCTGCGGCGCCTTCAACGGCCTGCTCGTTGCAGGGCTGAAGCTCCCCTCCATCGTCGTCACCATCGGCACGATGAGCCTGTTTCGGGGCATTTCTTACATTGTGCTGGGCGACCAGGCTTTCGGCAAGTATCCGGCGGATTTCTCGTATTTCGGCCAGGGCTATGTCGTCTGGGTCTTCTCCTTCGAATTTGTCCTCTTCCTGGTCATGGCCGCCGTCTTCGGCATTCTCCTTCACCGAACCAATTTCGGCCGCCATGTCTATGTCATCGGCACGAACCCGCTCGCCGCCCGCTTCTCCGGCATACCTGTCGAACGGGTGAAGTTCATCCTCTTTGTGTCGACAGGCTTGATGAGCGGCATCGCCGCTGTCTGCCTGACCTCGCGTCTCGGCTCCACACGCCCGTCGATCGCGCAAGGCTTCGAGCTCGAAGTCGTGACCATGGTCGTGCTCGGCGGCGTCTCGATCCTCGGTGGATCAGGCACCATTGCAGGCGTCGTCATTGCCGCCTTCGTCATGGGCCTCGTCACATTCGGTCTCGGCCTGCTCAATGTGCCCGGCATCGTCATGTCGATCTTCATCGGCCTGCTGCTGATCATCACCATCGCACTGCCGATCGTCGCCCGTCGCCTTCGCCAAGCGAGGAATGCTGCATGACCACCGAACGTTACGCCTTTAAGATGAAGCTCAATCCCGGCATGGAAGCCGAGTATCGCAAGCGCCATGACGAGATTTGGCCGGAGCTCGTAGCCCTTCTGCATGACGCAGGCATCAGCGACTATTCCATCCATCTCGATCCGGAAACGAACATCCTCTTCGGCGTGTTGTCGAGACCACGGGACCACAAGATGGCCGACCTGCCGAACCATCCCGTGATGAAGCGTTGGTGGGCTCATATGGCCGACATCATGCAGTCCAATCCCGATAACTCACCAGTTGCGGTCGACCTGGTTCCTGTCTTCCATCTGCCATGAGCACGCTTCCCTTCCAGCGCATCGCGGTCATCGATATCGGCAAGACCAATGCGAAACTCGTCGTGATCGACGCCTCGACCGGCCGCGAAATCGCCGTCCGCAAGACCGCCAATGTGGTCCTGCCAGGCCCTCCCTATACCCATTTCGACATCGACAGCCTCTGGGCCTTTATCATCGCCACCTTGACGGAATTCGCAGCCCATCCCGGCTTCGACGCTCTGTCCATCACCACCCACGGCGCCTCCGGTGTTCTGCTCGACAAGGACGGCGAACTCGCCCTTCCCGTTCTCGACTATGAGCATCTTTATCCGCAGGACATTCAGGCCGCCTATGCCGAACTTCGCCCGGACTTCGCTCAAACCTCGTCCCCCCTGCTCTCCGGCGGCCTCAATTGGGGCGCACAGCTGCATTTCCAGAAAGAGCAGTTCCCGCAAGCCTTCGCCCGCGTCGCAACGATCCTAACCTACCCACAATACTGGGCCTACCGACTGACCGGTATCGCGGCCAACGAGGCGACGTCGCTCGGCTGCCACACCGATCTCTGGCTACCCTTCGATGGGACTTATTCACCGCTGGTCGACCGGCTGGATGTCCGCTCTCTGATGGCACCCCTTCGCTCCGCCTTCGATGCGCTCGGCCCGATGCGCCCTGAGATTGCTAAAGAACTCGGGTTATCCAAACTTGTGCCCATCTATTGCGGCATTCATGATTCCAACGCCTCGCTGCTGCCGCATCTGATCGGCTTCGGCACACCCTGCACAGTGGTCTCGACCGGAACCTGGGTGATCAGCTTCGCCGTCGGCGCGAGGCCAGCACATCTCGATGCAGCACGTGACACCCTCGTCAATGTCGACGCCAACGGCAGCCCCGTTCCCTCTGCCCGTTTCATGGGAGGGCGCGAATGGGATTTGATGACGCACGACCTCCCATCGACTACCCAGGACGAAGAGGGGGCGGCCCTGAGGTCGGTGCTCGATAAAGACCTGATGGTGCTGCCGAGCGTCGTCGAAGGCACGGGACCTTTCCCCGCTCGCACCGCATGCTGGACAAAACAGCCGGCATCACCCGCTGAGCACCGTGTAGCGGCTAGCCTTTATGAAGCGCTGATGACACTGACTTGCCTGGATCTCATCGCCTCCGACGGGCCGATCGTCGTGGAGGGTCCCTTTGCTGGCAATTGGCTTTATCTGGCGGCACTCCACACGCTGGCTGAGCGCGCCGTGCACGCCTCTGAGGCGACCACCGGAACCGCGATCGGCGCCGCCTTGCTGACGGGGATCCGCTTGGAGGTGCCCATGCATGAGGTCAGGGACACGATTGAGGGCCTGCAGGCTTATGCGGATCATTGGCGACGCCTAACGCAGACAGCGTAAGAACCCCAAAGTTTGAATCACACTCGGCCGCCCTGCCCCAAACGTGAACGGGCCACGTTTTCGGTTATGGAACAAAAACGCACCCCTCACTGTTGCGCCCCAAGTTATGGGAACAAAGCGGAGCGGACATGCTGGGCGCGACAAGGCCATACACAAATGACGTAGGCGAAATCCTGTCGACATCTGACTTGAGACGCAGCACCTCACCCCGTCTGCGGTCGAGCGAAGTCCGGTCGACACCGCGGCGGGTTTCGTGATGGACCTAGACATCTATTGCGGTCCTCCGCCCCTGCCGGACAACCTGATGCGCCAGTGGAATTTCGACCCCGTCCTTCTGAGCGTGCTGGCAGCCGGCTTTTTTATCCTCCTGATGACGAGCGAGAAATCTAGAGAGCGCAATGCTGCAATCGCGGCGCTCGTGGTGGCCCTGCTCGCCTTCGTTTCCCCGCTCTGTTCGCTGGCTTCGGCGCTTTTTTCCGTGCGGGTCCTGCATCATATCCTCTTGGTCGCGGTCATGGCGCCGCTCATCATTCTTGCTTTGCCTCGAGGAAGACGCGGATCAACATTGCTCCCGGCCCAATTGTCCTTTCTGGCGCATACAGGGTTGATGTGGCTATGGCATGCCCCCGCCCCGTATCTCTTTGCGCTCAGCTCACCCGCCGCCTACTGGCTCATGGAACTGTCCTTGATCGGCTCCGCTATCTGGCTCTGGAGCGACATACTTGCGCCCGGACGGACGGTTGGCGCAGCCCTTGCCTTGCTGCTCGGAACGACGCTGCAGATGGGCATGCTGGGCGCATTATTGACGTTCGCTCGCAACCCGCTCTTTATCGCACATCTGGGGACGACGCAGCCCTATGGCATGCTGCCGCTTGCAGACCAGCAGCTCTCCGGCCTCCTGATGTGGGTTCTGGCCGCCTTCCCCTATCTTTTCGTCGCTCTGCGCGTGCTCTCCCGCCTTTTCACACCGCAAGATTCTGAGCGGCGGGCGGTGCGTTCATGATTGTCATTCTAAAATTCCTGCACATCGCCGCAATTTCGATCTGGACCGCAGGCCTGATAAGCCTGCCGAGCCTCTACGTCCAGCGGGCGCATGTGAAGAGTAACGATTCACTCTACCGCATGCAGCGCATGGTCCGCTTTGCCTATGTCGCCATCATTTCGCCGGCAGCCTTCATCGCCGTCTCGAGCGGCATCGCTCTCAGCTTCCTGCGTGAAGTCTTTGCGCCCTGGTTTTCGTGGAAGCTCGGCTTCGTAGCCCTGCTCGCGATGTTCCACGTATTTTCCGGGCTCGTGATCATCCGCCTGTTCCGGGAAGGCGAGATCTATCCGCCCTGGCGTTTCCTGCTGGCGACCGCCAGTTGTTGCGCTGTGGTCACCGCCATTCTTTTCCTCGTTCTCGCCAAGGAAGCGCCCGGCTTCTCCCTTCCGCGCATTCTGGGCGAACCAGGCGGCCTGAAGCGTTTGCTGGACCCGATCAATCCTTGGGCGACACCATGAGGCCGATACCGTGATCGAAGATCAGCTTCCCCCCATGCCAGCCCGCAACACCAGTGAGGATGCTTGCAAGCACCGACAGCAGCATGCCGTGTGGCAGGACCGCAAAAGGGTCGAGCAGACGGAGGCCCCAGTTTGCGCCGGCGACCGAAATCAGCGTGACGGCGGCAATGGCATGCGCCCAGCTGGCGACGCGGGCTCGGATGCCGGGAACGAGTATCAGCTCGGCCGTACCGACGATGCCGGCAGCAATGCCCGCAAAAAACGCCGTGCCGGAGGTCCACAGCCCCACCCGCAGCCAGAACGTATCGGCGGTGAACCAGTAGAAGACATCGACCACCAGGGTCCCGAAAACCAGCGCAATGGGAAAGTGCACGCTCATGGCGTGGAGGGGATGGCCCGCAACGGCGATCGCCGAGGTCTTGTCCTTCGCTTCCAGCTTTTCAATGACCGGATTCTGGCGGCTGCTCGTGTCTGCGTCACTCATGGAACATCTCCGTTTCAGACGAGAAAGCGTCGCGGCGCTCTATGGTTCCCTCGCAGCACAATCGGGCTTTATCTGCCATTGGCGTTGGGTGGCTGTTCCGGAGACCTTTCGGCGCTCGATCCTGCGGGCCCCTATTCCAGTGCGATTGCCAATCTCTGGTGGGTCATGCTGGGGGGAGCGACGCTCATCTTTGCGCTGGTTATCACCCTTTTCCTGCTCGTGATCTATCGCCCCGGCTTCGGCAGCAGGCTGTCTCCGAGACGCTGGATGATCCTCGGAGGGCTTGCCCTGCCCATTCCTGTGCTGCTGGCTCTGATGGCCTACGGCATGGCAAAAGGGGAGTTCCTGCTGGGCGCCTGGCAAAACGAGCCGGTCGGCGCACGCATCGAGGCTCGTGGCAGCATGTGGCAATGGGACTTCCGCTATCCGGACATGGCCGCAGCACCAGGCAGTAGCGGCACCTTGCATATTCCGGCCGGTGTCGTTGTCGAACTGAGCGTCACCAGCACGGATGTGATCCACAGTTTCTGGATCCCGCGTCTCGCCGGCAAAATCGACGCAATACCGGGTCATGCGACGCGGCTGCGGATCAAGGCGGACACTCCCGGGCGCTATGGCGGCATATGCGCCGAATACTGCGGCACCGGCCACACCGGCATGCGGTTTGATGTCGAGGCTCACCCCCAGGAAAGTTATCGGCAGCGCCTGACAGAGCTGACCATGACGACGGCAGAGGCGGAAGAATGAGCGAGACACCTTACGAAACAGGCCAAGCGCCGGCCCACTCGCCGATCCAGCTGCATCACCAACTGGATGCCGTCTGGGGATCGGGAAAAGGATTGAGGCGGTTCTCCGCCGTCAACCACAACGTCGTCGGCCGACGCTTCATGGTGACCGCGCTCGTGTTCTTCTCCATTGGCGGCGTCCTCGCCATGCTGATCCGCACGCAGCTTGCCTCCAGCAACAGCGCCTTCCTCGACGCGGAGCAATACGCCCAGGTGTTCACGATGCATGGCGTGATCATGATGTTCCTGTTCGCCATCCCCTTCTTCGAGGGACTGGCAATCTACCTGCTTCCCAAGATGCTAGGTGCTCGCGATCTCGCATTCCCGCGCATGTCGGCTTACGGATACTGGTGTTACTTCTTTGGCGGTTCGTTCCTGATCACAGCTCTCGTCTTCGGCATCGCGCCCGACGGCGGCTGGTTCATGTATACGCCCCTCTCCTCGAAGCCTTATTCGCCGGGGATCAATGCCGACGTCTGGTTGCTCGGCATTACCTTTGTCGAGATATCAGCGCTGTCGGCTGCAATCGAGTTGATGGTGACGATCCTCAAGCTGAGGGCGCCTGGCATGTCGCTCACCCGAATGCCGATCTTTGCCTGGTACATGCTGGTCGTAGCCGCCATGATGCTGATCGGCTTTCCGCCACTGATCCTCGGCTCCATTCTGCTGGAAGTGGAACGAGCCTTCGACCTTCCCTTTTTTGACCCGATACGCGGCGGCGACCCACTGCTCTGGCAGCACCTCTTCTGGCTCTTCGGCCATCCGGAGGTCTACATCATCTTCCTGCCGGCGGCAGGCGCGCTCTCTACCATCATCCCGGTCCTCTCCCGCCGCACGCTGGAAGGCTACAACCTAATCGTGGCGGCCATCGTCGCCATGGCCTTCCTCTCCTTCGGCCTCTGGGTCCACCACATGTACACCGTTGGCATACCCCATGTGGCGCTGTCCTTCTTCTCCGCCGCAAGCGCGCTCGTCGCGATCCCGACCGG
This sequence comes from Rhizobium glycinendophyticum, assembly GCF_006443685.1. Taxonomy (NCBI): domain Bacteria; kingdom Pseudomonadati; phylum Pseudomonadota; class Alphaproteobacteria; order Hyphomicrobiales; family Rhizobiaceae; genus Peteryoungia; species Peteryoungia glycinendophytica. The sequence continues at coordinate 99,480 of NZ_VFYP01000005.1, forward strand.
CATCCAGATCTTCGCCTGGCTGGCGACAATGGCACATGGGCGACCTCGGCTCTCGATCCCCATGCTGCATGTGTTTGGCTTCTTCTTCGTCTTCGTGCTCGGCGGCCTGACCGGGGTCATGCTCGCCATGGTTCCCTTCGACTGGCAAGCCCATGACAGCCACTTCGTCGTCGCCCATCTGCACTATGTTTTGGTCGGTGGATTCGTCTTTCCGATGATGGCCGCCGCCTACTACTGGCTTCCTCACATCACCGGCCGCCAGCCGGTCCAGCATTTATCGAAGCCCGCATTCTGGCTGGTCTTCATCGGCTTCAACACCACCTTCTTCGCCATGCACCTGACGGGTCTCAGAGGCATGCCGCGCCGGGTATTCGAATACCCTCAGGAATCGGGATGGGAGGTCCTTAACTTCGTTTCCTCAATGGGCAGCTTCGTCATGACGATTGGCTTTGCGCTCGTCGCCCTCGATCTCATCCTCCTGATCCGCTTCGGTCGCCCCTTCCGTCGCGATCCCTGGCAGGCCGGGACACTCGAATGGGCAACGCCCACCCCGCCTCCGTCCTACACTTTCGGATCGCTGCCACGTCTCGAGCAGCGCGCAGACGGGCTGGAGCCGCAGAAACTGGGGCCCCGCCTTGCCGCCGGCCGCGGCTATCTCGGCTTCATGCGCAATGGCTGGATGGAAACCCTCGCCGTCGACATGGTGACAGGTGAGATCGATCACGTCGTGATCCTGCCCCGTCCAACCTACCTTCCATTCTGGACTGCAGTGGCGACGGCCCTCTTCTTTGCCAGTCTGCTCGCCAAACTCTACTGGCTGACGCCCGTCGCGGTTGTGCTCGTGGTCGGGCTCTTTCTCCGATGGACACCCTCCACCGGACTTAAGCAGGATATCCCGCAACTCGAAGTCGGCCTCGGCTCGAGCGCGCCACATCACCAGCAGGCAGCGCAGCCGCCATCCTGGTGGGGCGTGGTCTTTGTGCTTGCAGCCAATGCGACGCTCTACACCTCCCTGCTGTTCGGCGCTTTCTTCCTCTGGCTTTCGGCCCCCAATTGGCCGCCACCGGATATGGATTTCACCTTCACCGGCCGATCCGCGCTTGCCGCCGCCGGCCTGATGGTAACCGCGGTCGGCGCGCGTATCGCGACCGGTCAGGCGGGCGCCACCCCGCTCGGCCTTGCCTTAGCCCTGGGCGGATATCTGATTGCGTTGGTTGCAATGGCCACGATCCTGTTCGTGATTCCTGCACCACAGGCGCATGCCGCATCCGCCTCCGCCTTCGCCGTCGCAGTCTATGTCGGACTGCATGTCACGATCGGTGGACTCTTGGCTGCCTACGGTCTGTGGCGCTGGTATGCGGGTTACGTGTCGGAAAGCCGATCTCTCGATCTGCGCATTTGCAGGCTCTGGCATGACTATACAGCTATTGCAGGGCTAATCGGTCTGGCCTTCCCGTTTGCCCTGCAGAACCTGAGCCAGATGGGGGGCAACGGATGAAAGGACATCCCTTCGCCGGTCTCCTGGCCGGCTTTGTCATCTGGTCGGCAGCCTTCCTGCTGCTCTATGGCGTCCAGGCAACAGGTTGCAAGCTCGGTTGGCATGAAACGCCGCTCGGCCCGACCTCGCTGCTTCGAGGGACGTTATCGGGTATGGTGTTGACGACCTTCGCGCTGTTTTACCTTATGGAGAGGCACTGGCTAAAGCCAGCCACGGGCGCGCCGGAAGATGAAAGGCGGCGTCTCCTGCAAATCTCGCGGTTGGCTAACTTCACAGCGGCAGCAGCCACGCTGGTGACATTTGCGGGCATATTCTGGCTCACTCTATGCTGAGCGGCCAGACCGTCAGCCATCGAGTTGAGACTGCCTCAAAGAGCAACGATCAGAACGGCAAGGAAGGCAATGGATGCGCTCGTGGTTGCGATCGCCATGCACCGGCCACTCGCATCCATAAGACGCAGATGACGGGGGCTGCTGTTCTTCTTCACGATCGGCCGCGACATGATCTCTCCAGTCTGGAGCAGGTGAAAGTCCGCCCAGCTCCATCACCTCTCAGTCTTGTCATATTGGGCGACGGGTCAACATTCCCGAGTAAATCTATATGCTAAAGAAACGACTGAAGGGAAAACATTCGACCACCGCAGACGCTTTCGGCAAAACAATGCCTCGAAGCAGCTCGCAACTGTACCGGAAATGGCGCCCCTGCACTCGCATTTCCCCCTCTGACGTGACAAGACGAGGCACTGACCAACGGCGCGCGGGAGGCCCGCCCAGGAGCTTGAGCTTTGCTCGATACATGAAGATAAATCGGCCACGCAACTGCGATTCGAGGATCACACGGGCGCATGACCGGCAGACGGTTTGGGAGACATCATGACTACCACCCCTTCCACGACAAAGACGGTATCTATGTTCGGCGCCTTCACCGGTCCTGCCGTCATGCTTCTCGGCATGCTGCTCTTCGCGCTCAATGACGCCATGGGCAAGTGGCTAGTCGCAAGCTACGGTCTTGGCCAAGTGATCCTGATCCGCAGTGTCGCCGCACTTCTCGTTCTCGCGCCGTTTCTCTGGATGGCAGGACGGAAACCGATCGTGGAAGCGGAGCGCCCCTGGCTTCAGGTCGCGCGCGTGGTTCTTTCTACTCTAGAGCTTTTCTGCTTCTACTATGCGGTCATGTATCTGCCGCTCGCAGACGTCATGACCTACTGGCTGGCTGCCCCGATCTATGTTGCGGCGGCTGCCCCCTTCCTTCTCGGAGAGAAGGTTGGGTGGCGTCGCTGGACGGCGATCGCCGTCGGTTTCATCGGCGTCATCATCACACTCGAACCCTCGAGCGCCATGTTCACCGCGCCCGCGATCATCTCGATCATCGGCACCGCGGCCTTCGCCTTCATGATGCTGTCTGGCCGGAGCCTGCGCTCCACACCGGACAAGACACTGGTTCTGTTCCAGACAGGCGGGGCGGCAGTGGCCGGTCTGCTCTTCGCTCCACTTGACTGGACGCCCCTGACCTCGGTCACGGAGGTCCTCCTCCTAGGGCTGCTTGGCATCGTCGCCATGACCGCCCATATCCTCGTGAACCGGGCCCTGAAGATTTCTGACGCGGCGACGGTCGCCCCGTTGCAATACACGCTTCTTCTTTGGGCCGTCGTCTTCGGCTGGTGGTTCTTCGGTGAGGTCCCGCGGCTGACCATGGTGGTCGGAGCAGCCCTGATCGTCGGATCCGGACTCTTCATCTTCTTCCGCGAGCAGCAGTTGAAGAAGCGGGATCGGGTTCTTCCGGCAGTACCCGAATAACTGGGACTAGAAATGCCGAAGCCCGCAACGGTTTTTCGTTGCGGGCTTCGTCTGGTGCAGCCGCCAAACTGCGACCAGGGAGGTTATTTTCGGATCGCGGCGAGTTCGGCCAGGATGGAATCGACCACGTCGGCGCCGATCTCTTCCTTGTGCTTTTCGTAGACCACCATCGACTTCTCACGAATCCGCTTCTGCTCTTCTTCAGACAGCGTGTTGACCTCAAGACCGGCCGCCTTGATCTTCTCCAGCGACTTCTTGTTCAGATCGGCAATCACGCTGCGCTCGACATCGCGGCCGACGCTGGCGCATTCGCGCAAGGCCGCCTGCTCTTCCGGCGCATAGGTGTCGAAGATGGCCTTTGAGAAGAGGAACAGGAACGGCGTATAGGCGTGATTGGTCTCGGTAACATATTTCTGGACCTCAAAGAACTTCGAGGTGTCGATCGTCACATAGGGGTTTTCCTGCGCGTCGATCGTCTTCGTTTCCAGCGCCGAGAACACTTCACCGAAAGCCATCGGGGTGGCGTTGGCGCCCAGGTTCTGGAAGGTGTCGAGGAAGATGTTGTTCTGCATCACGCGAACCTTCATCCCTTCGAAATCTTCCCACTTGGTGACCGGGCGAACCGAGTTCGACAGGTTACGGAAGCCGTTTTCCCAATAGCCCAGATTGACCAGACCGACGGCTGCGAGCTTCTCGCTCATCATGTCGCCGAACTTGCCGTCGAGAACGGTGTAGGCTTCCTGAGCATTGGAAAACAGGAAGGGCAGGTCGAACACACCGAGCGCCGGCTCGATGCCGACCAGCGGTGAGGACGAGGTAACGACGGCTTCCTGTACGCCAGAACGAAGCGCCTGGGTCGCCTGAAGGTCACCACCGAGTGCGCCGCCCCAGAAGGCCTGCAGCTTGAGCTTGCCGCCCGACTTCTCGTCGAGGCACTTCTGCATGGCTTCGATACCATTGCCCACCGGATGATCGGCGTTAATACCGTTCGAAACGCGGATCGTGCGATCGTTGAATTCGGCGAAGGCCGGTGCGGCACCGCCGGCACAGAACGCGAGAGCGGTGGTGGTCAGCAGAAACTTTCTCATTGTATTTCCTCCCTTGGATAAAACGAGACGGTTGAAAAGGCGTGTGTCACCGGAGCCATTGCGCCGGGACGATGACGATGTCCGGAAAGACCACGAGCAACATAAGGATGAATATCTGGGCGAGCAGGAAGGGCGTGATGCCCGTCACGACCTTGCCCAGAGGCACCCGGCCGACGCCGCTGACGACGTTAAGCACGACGCCCACCGGTGGCGTGATCAGGCCAATGCAGCAGTTCATGATGAACATCACGCCGAAATAGACCGGGTCGATGCCCGCCTGCTTGATGATCGGCATGAGGACCGGCGTCAGGATCAGAATGGTCGGCGTGAGGTCCAATGCTGTACCGACCAGAAGCACCAGCAGCATGATGACGAACATCAACAGCATGGGCCGGTCGATCAGTGGCTCGATAAAGCGGGTGATCTCACCTGGAATATTGGCAGCGGTGATAAGCCAGGCCGAAACCAGAGCTGCGCAGACCAGGAACATGATGATCGCAGTGGTCTTGGCCGCTTGCAGAACGACACCCGGCAAGTCGCGGGGCTTCAGTTCGCGATAGATCACCATCCCGACAAACATCGCATAGAAGGCGGCGATCACAGCGGCTTCCGTCGGGGTGACGATGCCAGCTTTAATGCCACCGAGAATGATGACGGGCATGCCGAGTGCCCAGGCCGCGCGACCGGTGGCATTCAGACGTTCCTTCGCCGGCGCCTTGGGCAGGGGCTTGATATTATCTTTCCGGACCACGATCTGCCAGGCGATGACCAAACCGAGACCCATCAGGATACCGGGCACGATCCCCGCCATGAAAAGCTGGGTGATGGAGACATTCGCGGCAACGCCGAAGACAATGAAGGCCATCGACGGCGGAATGACGGGAGCGATAATGCCGCCGGAGGCAATGAGACCTGCAGACCGGGGCACGTTGTAGCCAGCCTTTGCCATCATCGGGATGAGGATAGCAGCAAGCGCTGCTGTGTCGGCTGCGGCCGAACCAGAAATGGAGGCCATGATCACGGCCGCCATGATCGCGACGATGCCCAGACCGCCCCGGATGTGGCCGACACAGGCAATTGCGAATTCGATGATGCGACGCGACAGACCGCCAGAATTCATCAACTCGCCGGCCAGGACGAAGAAAGGAATGGCCAGCAGCGTGAAGGTATCGGCGCCGGCGATCATGTTCTGGGCAATGATCTGGCTGTTGAACATCCCCATGTACCACATGAGGGTGACGCCGCAGAACATCAGGGCGAAGGCAACCGGCACGCCGATCGCCATGACACCAAGAAGCGAAACGATGAAGACGACGAGGGTCATCAGGCGCGCTCCACCAGCTTTTCGATACCCATATGTTCACCGGCAAACATCGCGACCTCTTCGTCCGTGACGCGACCGGTGAGCAGGCGGAACAGGCGTTCCAAGGCAATCAGGCTGCAGCCCGCGCCGGTGAAGAAACCAATGCCATAGACCCAGCCCATGGACAGTCCGGTCACCGGCGCCTTCATGCTGGAATTGATCGGCAGTTGCAGCCAGGTGCCCCAGAAGAACAGCGCGGAAACGCCCAGAATGACGAGATTGGACAGGATCATGCAGACGATCCTCCCACGGCGACCCAGGAGCGCGACGAGGGACTCGACACCGAGGTGACCGTATTCGCGGAAGCCGACAACCGCCCCAATGAAGGTCAGCCAGACGAAGAAGTAACGCGCCATCTCATCCGAGACTGTCAGGCCGGAATTGAAGCCATAGCGCAGCATGACATTGACAAATACCATGATCGCCATGCCGCCGAGCAGCAAGATGAGCAGGAGTTCGAGAAAACGGTAGAAGAGATCGACAGCCTTTGTCATCGGCACCTCACGCATTGTCGAGGAGGCCGCGGCGGGCCAGATTAGCAAACAGGGCGCGGGTCCCGAACGTCCATTCGGGGCAGGCATCGGTTCGATCGACCCAGTTCACCAGACGTCCGAGCTTGGGCGTAGAGATTTCGACGCGATCGCCCACTTCATGGGTGAAACCGAGCCCTGCGCCACGACGATCCTTGACCGGCGCAAACATCGTGCCGAGGAATAGCACGGCCCCATCGGGATACTGGTGATTGCGATTACGCAACTGCGCGACGAGATTTTCCGGCGAGCGGCTGATCGCTTCCATGGGGCTTTCGCCCGTCATCTCGAAACCGTCCTCGCCACGCACGACAAGCGCGACGCGGACCTTGCGCAGCACGTCGATCGTGAAGCTCTCATCGAAAAGGCGGATGAATGGACCGATGGCACAAGAAGCATTGTTGTCCTTCGCTTTCCCCAGAAGCAGCGCCGAACGTCCTTCGACATCGCGCAGGTTGACGTCGTTGCCGAGCGTCGCCCCCAGGATCCTGCCGTCGGAACGCACGGCCAGAACAATCTCCGGCTCTGGATTGTTCCACTGCGAGATTGGGTGGATTCCAACGGCGTCACCACAAGCGACAGACGCCATTGGCTGCGCCTTGGTAAAGATCTCCGCATCTGGGCCGATCCCGACCTCCAGATACTGGGACCAGAGACCCATCTCCTGCAGCAGCCCCTTCACCTTGGCCGCCTGCTCGGAGCCTGCAACGACACCGCGCAGGCTGTCGCCGAGAACAGGCGCCAGCTGGCCGCGAATGGCCTGAGCACGACCGGAATCCCCCTTGGCCTGTTCCTCGATGACCCGCTCCAGCATGCTGTCGGCAAAGGTGACACCGGCGGCCTTGACGGCCTGGAGATCGATCGGGGCCAGCAGGCGGCCTGCTTTTGCCGAGAGGAAGTCATCGAGCGAGCCCAGATCGGGAAGATCCGAAGCCTGCGCCAGACGCTTGGCGATGTCGTCGATTTCCAGAAGCCCGGACGAGGTCGCCGAAATGCCTGTCAGATCCAACACGCGACCGGCGCGCACCAGAACCGGGCACGGTCCTCCGGCGGCGTCGGACCATACGCGACCAACGAGGAGCGCGTCTGAGGCGTCCTCGGGAAGAATATCAACGGATCTTAGATTGCGCTCTACCGCCAAGACGAACCTCCTCCACGTCCATATGGCGAGACGACACCCCTGTCGCCTTGCCGTATTGTCAGGATGTCTGACAACTCCTCACGAACATTAATAAGGAGTGAATGCGCCCCTGTCTACCCCCGCACCGTTTCATACCCACGTGCGGATGGCGCGTTATCCAGTATGGCTCAGAATTGCTCCAGGCTCAGTTCGATGCGGCTCGCCGCGCCATGCATGTGCAACCGCATCGCCTCGCGTGCATCGGTCGGATTGCGGCTGGCGATCGCATCGCGCAGCCTCGTATGTTCCGCAATCGTCACCTCGACGATCTCCTCCAGAACGGCACGAGACCGGGCCGCATTGATCGCAAGGCTGATGCGCTCGGCGATGAAGCCGATGAACATCGAAAAATACTCATTGCGGGTCGCATCCGCGACCGCCCGATGGAAGGCAAGATCCGCATCGATCCCCTGATCCGACCATTTCTCCGCCCCCGTCATGCGATCCAGTGCCGCATCGATGCGAGCAAGATCCGCCGGCGTGTGATGAACCGCAGCAAGACCCGCAGCCTCGATTTCGAGAGGCACGCGCAGCTGGAACATGGCGCGGAAGCTGTGCGGGTCGAACAACTCGCCATCCTTGATCCGGATGGGACGCAAGGAACGCTCCAAGACGAAGGCGCCAACGCCCTGCCGGGTTTCGACAAGCCCCTCATTTCGCAATTGCGCGATAGCTTCGCGGATAACCGAGCGGCTGACCCCAAGCGTTTTCGCTAGCACATGCTCGGTCGGAAGCTTGTCGCCCGGCGCTAGACGTCCCTCGTTGATCTCAGCGGCAAACTGCGCTGCGATCCGCGTCGGCAGATGATCGCTTCGTTTGATCTGCCCAAGGTTGAATTGACCTATATCGATCGCCATGCCCGACTGCTCTCCGTACCACCCCGCCGGTTGTTCACGAATCTTTTGCGAAATTCAATTGGCAACCGGGATTCATGATGATCCGCGGATCGATGGCGCGCTTGATCGCATTCAGCAGATGCGCCTGAGTCTGCGGCAGACCGGAGATGAAATCGGACTTCTTCAACCGACCAATCCCGTGTTCGGCGCTGATCGAGCCGCAGAAACCGAGCAGAACCCCATTGATCAATCCCTTCGCCTGGTAAATTAACTGGTCCGTCTTCTCCCGCGTTAGTCCCGCCGGCGGCAGCACATTGAGATGCACATTTCCATCTCCGACATGGCCGTAGGATACACAGAGGCAATCCGGCAAAGCCGACATCACGGCGGCTTCCGCCTGCTGCACGAAATCGGCAAGCTTCGACAAGGGCACCGACACGTCGGTTCGCAGATGCGGGCCGCGTTTTGCCTGCCCCTCGTTCATGCCCTCTCGGAATGCCCAGAGATTGCGCGCCTGCGCCCGCGATACCGCCACCACGCCGTCAAGAACAAGGCCGTCCTCCATCACCCCTTGCAGGAAGCGCTGCATCAGATCGTCGATATCCACGAGCCCCGACCCGGAAATCTCCATCAGAACATAGGCCGGGTAATCACCTGGCATCGGCATCGCCAGATCCGGCATTGCCTCGCGAGCAAGCGTGAAAGCGACTGGCGGCATGAATTCGAAGGCCGACATCAAGTCGCAGCAGTCGCGTCGCGCCCGACGGTAAAGCGCAATTGCATCGGACAAAGCGTTTAGACCCAGAAGCGCTGTCGCCACCTGCTCCGCTGGCGGCATCAACTTGACAGAGACGGCGGTGACAATTCCCAACGTGCCCTCGGCACCGATGAACAACTGCTTCAGGTCAATTCCGCGATTATCCTTGCGCAAGGTCGACAGCCCGTCGAAGACCGAACCATCCGGCAAAACCACTTCTAGGCCGAGCACCAACTCGCGCGTCATGCCATATCGCAAGACATTGATGCCGCCGGCATTGGTGGAAACATTCCCGCCGATCCGGCAAGATCCCTGCGCTCCTAATGCGAGCGGGAAATAGAGCCCAGCCGCCTCCACCCTGTCCTTGAACTCGGACAGCACGATACCGGCTTCCACCACAGCCGAGAAGTCATCGACATCCAGCCGCCGTATGGCAGTCATCCGTTCTAGACTGATCACAACCTGACCTGCGGGATCATCGGGCGTCGCCCCGAGGACGAGCCCCGTATTGCCACCTTGCGGCACGATGGAAAGCCCGAGCGCTCCGATTGCCTTGACGGCCGCAGAAACTTCAGCCGTGCTTCTCGGCCGGACGACCGCGACAGCACCTGTCGTGATGTCACCATGCCAGTCGCGGCAATAGTGCTCGGTTGCTGGTCCCGACAACACGAGATCATTCCCGAGCCGGACCCTCAGCGCCTCTACGCGCGCATCCGCCACCCCTCTTTCGGATCCACTCACGTCCTCACGATCCATCTCGTTCCTCCTGCGGACTGCGTCTCGATGCGCGACCGTAAAATATTCAGTTTTCAAGCGCCAAATATAAGGTTATCAGACAACCTTACAAATGCTTTTTTCAGCATGAGTGCTTGTGCCCGCCGGACACTGGGCGGATGAATGGAATCGGAGGAAAAAATCATGCATTTTCTGATCATCGGCGCCGCGGGAATGGTCGGTCGGAAGCTGGCGCAACGCCTGACCAACGACGGTTCGCTCGGCGGCAAGCCTGTTGAGGCCATGACCCTGGTCGACGTCGTCACACCGGATGCCCCTGCTGGCTTCGCAGGCCGCGTCGCACTGGAGACGGCAGACCTTTCGGCGCCGGGAGCTGCTGAAAAGCTCATCGCAAGCCGTCCCGACGTTATCTTCCATCTGGCGGCTATCGTTTCGGGCGAGGCTGAACTCGATTTCGATAAAGGCTACCAGATCAATCTTGATGGCACGCGCTATCTGTTCGAGGCGGTTCGCCTCGCGCATCTCGAAGATGGTTATCGCCCCCGCGTGGTCTTCACCTCCTCGATCGCCGTTGTCGGCGCCCCCCTTCCCTTCCCCATTCCGGATGATTTTCACACCACGCCACTCACCAGCTACGGCACCCAGAAGGCGATCTGCGAATTGCTGCTGGCCGACTACTCCCGCAAAGGCTTCTTCGACGGCATCGGCATCCGCCTCCCCACGATCTGCATTCGCCCCGGCAAACCGAATAAGGCCGCCTCAGGCTTCTTCTCCAACATCCTGCGGGAGCCTCTGATCGGCCAGGAGGCCGTGCTTCCGGTAACGGATGACGTCCGCCATTGGCATGCCTCTCCCCGCTCTGCCGTCGGCTTCCTCCTGCACGGCGCAACCATCGACGTGGAAAAAGTTGGCCCCCGCCGCAACCTCTCCATGCCGGGCGTCAGCGCCACGGTCGGCGAACAAATCGAGGCACTCCGCCGCATCGCCGGCGACAAGGCTGTGAAGCTCATTCGCCGCGAGCCGGACGAGATGATCATGCGCATCTGCGCCGGTTGGGCACCTGGCTTCGAGGCCAAACGTGCCCGCGAACTCGGCTTCGTCGCTGAAAACTCGTTCGACGACATCATCCGCATCCACATTGAGGATGAACTGGGAGGCAAGCTTTGACATCGGAACAGAACAAGCGCATCGCCTTTTTGGGTACCGGCCTGATGGGCGCGCCGATGACGCGACGATTGCTCGCCGCCGGTTTCCCGGTAACCGTCTGGAACCGCGATCTCAGCAAGGCTGAAGCACTGGTGGGCAATGGCGCAACCCTTGCCGGCACTGCCGCCGAAGCGGTCAACGACGCTGATGTCGTTATCACCATGCTCTCTGACGGCAATGCCGTCGGAGATGTCCTCTTCTCGGCAGGTGTCGATAACGCGCTGAAGTCGGGGGCTGTCGTTGTCGACATGTCATCGATCGCACCGCCGATTGCCAAAAAGCACTCAGCCAGATTGAGCGAGCGCGGCATCGCCCATGTCGACGCGCCGGTCTCAGGCGGCGTGGTCGGTGCGGAAGCCGGAACACTGGCCATCATGGCCGGCGGCGACGTCTCAGTGATCGCGGGTCTTGCCAATGTGTTTGCAGCGCTCGGTCGCGTCACCCATGTTGGTCCCTCCGGCGCCGGCCAGATCTGCAAGCTCGCCAACCAGCAGATTGTCGCCATCACCATCGGCGCAGTTGCCGAAGCCATGATGCTGGTCGAAGCCGGCGGTGCCTCTCGTGAACAATTTCGGGAAGCCATTCGTGGCGGCTTCGCCGAAAGCCGCATCCTCGACTTGCACGGTGCCCGCATGGTCGAGCGTCGCTTTGAGCCAGGCGGCCCATCGCGCCTGCAACTGAAGGATCTCAATGCAGTTAGGGCGATGGCTGACGAGTTTTCACTTGCTCTTCCGTTGACGACAGAGGTGCGCAACGCCTTCGAGGCCTTCGTCGACGACGGCAATGGCGAGAAAGACCACAGCGCATTGCTCCTGCATCTGGAGAAGATAAACAATCGGGAGAAAGGCCACCCATGAGCGGAACAGAGCAACCCAAACGCCGGCTGCGCTCGCAGGACTGGTTCGACAATCCCGATCACCTCGACATGACTGCGCTCTATCTCGAGCGCTTCATGAACTACGGCACAACGCCCGAAGAGCTTCGCTCGGGCAAACCGATCATCGGGATTGCCCAGTCGGGCAGCGACATCAATCCGTGCAACCGCCACCACCTGGATCTGGCCAAGCGCGTCCGGGACGGCATCCGCGATGCTGGCGGCATCCCCATCGAGTTCCCCTCGCACCCACTCTTCGAGAACTGCAAGCGGCCTACGGCTGCGCTCGACCGCAACCTTGCCTATCTCGGCCTGGTCGAACTCCTGTACGGCTACCCCTTCGATGGCGTGGTGCTGACGACCGGCTGCGACAAGACCACGCCTTCGGCGCTGATGGCTGCATCGACGGTGGACATACCGGCGATCGTGCTCTCAGGCGGCCCCATGCTTGACGGTTGGCATGACGGCGAGCTCGTCGGCTCCGGCACCGTCATCTGGCGCTCGCGCCGCAAATACGCGGCCGGTGAGATCACCAGGGAAGAATTTCTCGAACGCGCACTCGATTCCGCACCCTCCGTCGGCCATTGCAACACCATGGGCACAGCCTCCACCATGAATGCCATGGCCGAAGCCCTTGGCATGTCGCTGACCGGCTGCGCTGCGATCCCCGGCGCCTACCGGGAACGCGGCCAGATGGCCTATCGCACGGGTAAACGAGCCGTCGAACTGGTGCTAAAGGACATCAAGCCATCGGACATTCTCACGCGTGAGGCCTTCCTCAATGCGATCCGCGTCAATTCCGCAATTGGTGGCTCCACCAATGCCCAGCCTCACCTCATGGCCATGGCCAAGCATGCCGGCGTCGAACTGCTGCCGGAGGACTGGCAGGTCCACGGATTCGACATCCCGCTGCTCGCCAACGTCCAGCCGGCCGGCGCCTATCTCGGCGAGCGTTTCCACCGGGCCGGCGGCGTGCCTGCCGTCATGTGGGAACTGCTGCAAGCCGGAAAGCTCAACGGCGACTGTCCAACGGTCACCGGCCTCAGCATGGCTGAAAACCTTGAGGGCAAGGAGTCCGTCGATCGCGAAGTGATCAAGCCTTACAGCGAACCGATGCGCGAGCGCGCCGGCTTCCTCGTGCTCAAGGGCAATCTCTTCGACTTCGCCATCATGAAAACCAGCGTCATCTCGGAAGGGTTTCGCTTGCGCTACCTCAACGAGCCCGGACGCGAAGGCGTCTTCGAGGGCCGCGCTATCGTCTTTGACGGATCGGAAGACTACCACAAGCGCATCAACGACCCATCGCTTGAGATCGATGAAAATTGCATTCTGGTCATCCGCGGTGCCGGCCCGCTCGGTTGGCCTGGATCGGCTGAAGTCGTCAACATGCAGCCACCGGACCACTTGATCCAGCGCGGCATCCTGAGCCTGCCGACGATTGGCGACGGGCGCCAGTCCGGCACCGCCGATAGCCCGTCAATCCTCAACGCTTCGCCGGAAAGTGCCGCCGGAGGCGGCCTTGCCTGGATCCGCAGCGGCGACACGATCCGCATCGATCTCAACCAGGGCCGCTGCGATATGCTCGTTGCCGAGGATGAGATTGCAAGACGCAAAGCCGAGGGCATCCCGACAGTGCCAGCCGATGCCACACCCTGGCAGATGCTCTACCGCCAAACTGTCACGCAATTGGCCGACGGCGCGACGATCAAGGGAGCCGACGCCTTCCGCCAGATCTCCAAGAAACCTCCGCGTCACAATCACTGAAGTTTCTTCAAGATGCCATCGCAGCCGGGTTGACGCCCCGTCTGCGTCAACTCGCTGGTTACCAAATTAGGCCCCATTCCGTTTCAGATGGAACTGAGTGAGCGCCAGAACATTCTCCATCCAAGCAATCGCATCGATGGAGACTATAATGAAAACCGTGGCTTCGCTGCTGGCCGGTACGGCTCTTGCTGTGTCCACCTTGCTGGGCGGTGTCGTTTTGGCATCGGCTGTGCTGGAGCCCCGGGATGAGACTCCGCACTTCACCGGTCTCGACGTCGCAGATCTTTGGACCCTGACCCCCGTTCGAGTAGATCCGGAAAATCAGACGTATGAGCGGCTTCCACCCCGCTATGGCAGCAACGTGGTCATGGCAAGCGCGTCAGCGACCCCACAGCAGCCTGACGAGGAGAAGGTGGCGTCAGTCGTGCAGAAGGTTGACGTCATTGAAACAAGCGCGGTGACAGAACTCGATCAGGGTTCAGAAGCACCAGTGCTGTCGCCCGCCCATGTCTCCTGGTGCGAAGCGCGCTATCGCTCTTACAGCGCTGACGACAACAGCTATATCTCTTACCGTGGCGAGATGCGCAGCTGCGTTTCGCCCTACCTTAATGGCTCTCCGGAGGAAACCGGAGATGCAAAGGCGACACTCGTGCAGGATGAGACGGGAAATGCGACGCCAGTCGCGGTCAACTCCCTGCACGCCAACAACTGTCTCCAACGCTACAGATCCTATCGCGCCGAGGACAATTCCTATCAGCCCTATGGCGGTGGTCCGCGTAAGCAGTGCGAGTTGCGTACCTTCTGAGCGTCAGAAGACAGACCCACCCGCCCGACCGGGATCGGGTTGCCCCTAACGCTTTAGACTTCCGACAATATTTGGCCTGAACGGCTAAACCGGTCAAAATAACTGGATCACTCCGCCAGAATGAGCCCTGGTGGCGGCGTTGAAGGCTGCAGGCCCGATACACGAGCCGTCAGATAGGTCAGCGCATTCTGCAGACCGTTCATCGTGTAAGGCTTCTCGATCGCACCGATCGCCCCGGCAAAATCATCGGGGATGCGTTTCACATTGCCGGTGACAAAGACAAACGGAATCCCGGTGGAAGCAAGATGCCGTCCGATGTCGATACCTGAGGGGCCATCGCTCAGATGTACATCGACGAACGCAAATTGCGGCCCCGTCTGATCGACGATTTCCAAGGCAGCGCAGCGTGAGGCAGCAGTGCCGACCACCTCGTGACCTGCCGCTTCCACTTCCATCTCCAACTCAAGCGCCAGCAGGGCTTCATCCTCGACAATCATGATCTTCAAACGTCGGAGTCCTTCATTTCCTCAACCAGAATGGTTACCAGCACATCGGTGCGGTACCCTTCGACCGTCCGCTCAACGTCAGCACGCAGTTGCTTTGCACAGGCCTCCAGCATCAGCTTGCCGAAGGCTTCCTCTTCCGGATTGACGGCCACGGGCATCGTCGTGTCGGTCACCCGGATCACAAAATGCCCATTCGTCCGTTTCACCTGCAGATGGATTTCTCCGCCACCATCGCTCAGCCCCCTTCGAACTGCGTCAAGCACCAGTTCGTTGACGATCAGGGCGAGCGCCGAAGCCTTGGCGGAAGGGACCAGCACCGGAGCGAGATCGGTGGTGACGCGAATATCGTCCCGCTTCAAAGCCCCCACCAGATCCTCAATCAGGTCCTTGGCGAAATCTGCCACATCGAACCGGCCCAGATCGTTGTTCTTAAACAGCTTGCGCTGCACGGTGCTGAGAGCTTCAACGCGGTTCAACACGGAGAACAGGGTCCGCTTCACCACGTCGTCTTGCGACATCCGTGCCTGAAGCTTGACGATTGAGGCGATGGTCAGAAGGTTGTTCTTGACCCTGTGATCCACCTCATGAACCAGCATTGTCTTTGCCTGAAGCGCTTCACTCAAGTCGCGTGTCCGGCGTGCCACTTCCTCTTCGGCGGAAAGCCGCGCCTGCGCAAGTTGCACCTCCTTGCTCTTGATATTGGTGAAATCGAGCTGGGAGGCGAAGAAATAGATGACCTCTCCCTTGGCATCCCGCACAGGGCTGACGAAGAGCGCGTTCCAGAATTTGCTGCCATCTTTCCGGTAGTTCAGGATATCGAGCGCAACATCATGCTCGCCGGCCACGGCCTCACGCAGCTGTGCGACCGCATCGCGATCTGTATCGGGTCCCTGAAGCAGACGACAGTTTCGGCCAACCAACTCGTCCGTGCTGTAGCCGGTAAGGGTCGCAAAGGCCTTGTTGCAGAAGATGATCGGATTGTCCGGCTGGCGAGGATCGGTAATCAGCATGGGCATCCGAGTCGCCTTGAAGGCGGCGGCAAATGGATCCTCGGACGGATGCGAAGCCAATAGCCGGTCGCCGGCGTCACGGGCATCCCGCCGAATGGAATTGTCATCAGTCATATGTATATTCTGTCCTGAAGCGGGCTGGTGATGACAATGATCGGCTCCCTCAAAAAGTTCCAGGAGATCAAAAAAAGTCGAGCGGTGATCGACACTCCCGTTTTTAACCTCCCCAAACTGACCCACATCCCGACATGGACTTGTCTCGACCTTTCGCGTATTCCACAGAAGAGTGATGGGCACATCGTGTTCGAGGTAGAGTGACTTGACTTCCACGGACGATGAAAACCCGCTGTCTACTGCATTCCTGAAGCACGGCGGCCGGATGGCCGATCTGATCCGGGACCATGATTGGTCGGATGGCCTGGGGCCTGTCGAAGTGTGGCCATCGTCTCTGCGGTCAGCCTTGTCCATCTGTTTGAGCTCAACCTTCCCGACTGCGATTTACTGGGGACCTGAGCTTCGCCTTCTCTACAATGACAGCTGGGCACCTATTCCGGGCGAACGGCACCCGGACGCACTGGGTCGCCCCGCGTCTGAGGTCTGGGCCGACATCTGGGACGTCGTGGGTCCGCAACTCGACGAGGTGATGACCACAGGCAAAGGTATATCGACCTATGACCAGATGCTGCCAATGGTCCGTGCAGGCGTGCAGACGGAGACCTACTGGAACTACAGCTTCACCGCGATCCGCGACGAATACGGCGCCATAGTCGGTATCTTCAACCAGGGCAATGAGACGACGGCTGCCGTTCTCGCGCGCCGTCAGGCGCAACAGGAGATCTCCAGGCTCGGACGCATGTTCGCCCAGACCCCTGCCGCCATCGCCATTCTGGAAGGACCAACCCACGTCTTCACGCTCGTGAACGCGGCCTACGAGTTGCTGGTCCAGCGCAGCGGCTTGGTCGGCAAGACGGTTGCCGAAGCGCTGCCAGAAGTTCAAGACCAGGGCTTCATAGACCTTCTCGATACGGTTTACACATCGGCAGAACCCTATATCGGCCGTGCGGTACCGATCGACTTCATCCTGGCCGGTGGGCAAGTCGAGCAGAAACATGTCGACTTCGTCTTCCAGCCGATGATCAACGCCGAGGGGGAGACGCTCGGAATATTCGTCCAGGCAACAGATGTCTCCGAAGTCGCGACTGCCATGGCAGCCCTGCGAGAAAGCGAAGAGCGGTTCGAAGCGATCGTCAATTCCATCGACCAGATGATCTGGTCGACCACGCCGGACGGCCACCACGACTACTTCAATCAGCGTTGGTACCAATACACCGGGCTGAACGAAGGTGAGACCAACGGCCTCGCCTGGGATAACCCTTTTCACCCGGATGATCGGGCGCACGCTTGGCAAGTCTGGCAACACAGCCTTGCAACGGGCGAACCCTATCATGTCGAATACCGCCTGCGGCACCACTCGGGCGAATATCGCTGGGTAATCGGCAGAGCGCAGTGCGTGCGTGACGAAGAGGCAAGGATCATCCGTTGGTACGGCACCTGCACCGATATTCACGATCTGAAACTCGCAGAGGAAGCACGCCAGTTGCTGCTGCGAGAACTGAACCACCGGGTCAAGAATCTCTTCTCGATCACCTCCGGTATGATCAATATGACGGCGCGAACGGCAGTGACCGTCCCGGCCATGGCGGAGACCCTTCAAGGGCGACTGCGCGCTTTGGCGAAGGCCCATGAACTGGTTCAGCCGGCGATATCGGCCGGCCCCCAGGCGCCGGAAACCGGATCGCTGCGCTCTTTGATCGAAGACATACTGAGCCCGCATGTGGAAGACTGCTCGCGCGTTTCCTTGTCCGGACCACCTGTCGAAATTGGACTGAAGGCATCGACCAGCCTTGCCCTGATTTTCCACGAACTCGCGACCAATGCTGCCAAATACGGTGCTTTCGCTGGCGCCGAAGGCAAGCTCAATGTTCGCTGGGCAATCATCGACCAGAACCTGTATCTCGATTGGAGCGAAGCACTCATCGGCCGGCAAATCAGCGCCCCCTCTAGCCTGGGTTTCGGAAGCAAACTGGCTAGAACGAGCGCGACGCAGCAGTTGGGTGGAGAAATTGCTTTCAATTGGGCACCGGATGGACTGCAGATCAACATGCGCGTCGCCGAAAACCGGCTCGACCGATAATATCTGCTGAACAAAGGATTGAGCGGCCAATCATGCGGTATGGGCGCCGTCCGCTAAAAGTTTAAGCAAAGATTTACGGCACTGTGGTTTGGTCGATCTTCAGTGGCATGTGCGAGGCGCTCCCGCCAGTATCGGGCCAGCCAAGAGAGCGACATGGATTTCGTTTCCATCCTTCTGTTCTGGGTGCTGCTTCTGGCAGCGGTGTTGAGCCGTGGCCCCTACATCTTCTATCTGCTGTTCGGCTCCATGTCCTTCGGCTCTTTTGCGGTCATTCCGCCCGCGCTGACGCAGGGCCTCAGTTTCACACCGCCGCCGATCATCGCGCTGGTGATCATCTTCATCTACGCAGGTGGCAAGAACGGCCTTTCACGCATGCTCAGCATTGCCCTTCGCCCGTCGCAATGCCTCCTCCTGACACTGTTCTGGATCGTTGCGATCTGGGTCACCCTCTTCATGCCACGCATTTTCGCCGGCATGGTCACCATCATTCCGATGCGCCTGGAGGAGGCGACGAACGGCGTCCCGCTCTATCCCACGCCACAGAATATTTCGCAGATACTCTATCTCTCCATCTCGGTGATGACCGTCTTTGCCTGTGCGCTCGCCTTCCGGGGGCAGAATATCCGTCAGCATGTGCTGGGCGCACTCTGCCTCGGCGGAGCCATGGTTGTGGTGACAGGTCTTCTCGATCTCGCTGGCGTCGGCCCTTACCTCGATATGTTCAGAACGGCGACTTATGTCTATCTTACCGACGTGGAGATCGCCAATGTCAGGCGGGTCGTGGGACTGATGCCGGAAGCCTCGGCCTTCGGTTCGCTGGCAGTCGCCTTCTTGACCGCCATTTATTTTCTGCGCCGCGCGATATCGAACTCCTTCATCAGGCTGTTTCTCGCACCCTGCCTAATCGTGCTCCTTGCGCTTTTTGCACTCCTGTCCACCTCCTCGGCGGCCTATGGCGGCCTTGCTGTCTTCGGCTGCGTCGCGGTAGCGGAGTGGTTCTGGCGACTTTTGATGACCGAGAAGGGCAGCAGAGCTCGCGAGGGACTGGTGCTGGAATTCTGGGCTATCGTCTCAGGGCTCGCTGCGGTTTATCTGTTGGCGCTTTTCGACCCCGCCGTTTTCAATCCCTTCCTTCAACTCATCGACACCATCATCTTCCAGAAAACCTCGTCTGATTCCTTCGAAGAGCGCAGCATGTGGACTGCGGTTTCACTGAAGGCACTCATCGACACCTGGGGCCTGGGCGTCGGAATGGGAGGCACCCGCGCTTCCAACGGCTTGATCGCTGTTTTCAGCAACACAGGCCTTGCGGGCGGCCTCCTGTATTACGGTTTCCTCATCCAGACCTACCTGCGCCGTGCGGCCAGAGGCGACGACGAGGCTCGGGTCATTCTGACAGCTGTCCGCTTCTACATGCCGCCGGTGCTGATCATGGGCATTCTCGCCGGAACCTCGGCGGATTTTGGCGTCATGAACGCCTGCATTTATGCGCTGGCCGCCGCGATCGCCGCAGATCTCCCTGCGCACGCGCACACCACTCCCGTTACGCGGCACCGGCAACCTGCCGGCGCACGGAGGACAGCCTGATGACGCAAGCCACTGGCGCCCCCCTGACGGATCGGACAATCCACGCCGGGCTGTGGACAATAGGCGCGCGGCTGGCATCCCGCGTCGTCGATTTTCTGACGCTGCTGGTTCTGGCACGTTTCCTTGGGCCCGCCGATTTCGGCCTGGTGGCCACCGCCATGACGCTGATCTTCATCGTCGAGGCGGTGCTGGAGCTGCCGCTTTCCTCCGCGCTCCTGCGCATGCCGGAGATGACACCAAGGGCCTTCGAGACGGCCTTCACCCTCGGCCTGTTGCGCGGTCTGCTGGTTGCCGGCGTGATGGCCGCGCTCGCCTGGCCGATTGCACGCATCTATGGCGACGACCGCCTCGTCCTGCTTGTCTGCACGCTGGCGCTCGCCCCGGCGACACGCGGCCTGATAAGCCCGCAAATGATCCTTTTCGAGAAGGCCTTGGATTTCCGTCGCAAGGGTGCGCTCGAACTGATTGGCAAAATGGTGGCTGCCACCATTGCTATCGGCACTGCCGTGACGACCGGCAGCTATTGGGCCGTCGCCGCAGGGACTGTGGCGACGCCCACGGTCATGATGATCTGCTCTTACTTCATGGCGCCGATGCGCCCACGCCTGACATTGGCCGACTGGCCGCTGTTTTCGGACCTCATCGGCTGGAATTTTGTCTCCCAGACGATTGCCGCCATAAACTGGCAGATCGACCGCATCCTCCTGCCGCGCTTCACGGATGTCGCCTCCTTCGGGCGCTTTGCCGCCGCCAACGACCTTTCGCAATTGCCGCATCAGGCGGTGATTGCCCCGGCCTCTGCCCCGTTGATGGCGGCTTTCGTTTCCGCTCGTGACAATGGCCGCATCCAACAGGCCTACTTGAGCAGCAGCGGCAGTCTTATCCTCGTGCTGATGCCGGTCTACGTCTTTATGGCCCTGCTATCCGGTCCCGTCATCCGGGTGCTCCTCGGCCCCAACTGGGAAGGCGCTTCGCCAATCCTGGCGGGGCTGGCCATCGCAAGCTTGCTCGGCCTGCCGTCCACCACGATGCCGCCTCTGGTGATGGTTCTGAACAAATCCCGCAGCCTGGCCGTTCGATCGGTAATCGAGCTCATTGTGCGGGTGCCCCTTTCCCTCATCGGCGTCACCTTCTTCGGGGTCGCGGGCGCAGTGATCGCCAGGGCAGGCGGATCGATCGCCGTCAGCGTCTCGTCCATGGCTCTCGTCCGTTCCGTTGCAGGCGTGAGCATGCTGGACCAGTTGAGGGCGATGATGAGGCCCGTGGCCTCCATCCTCCCGGGCGGGCTCGTATTAATGCTATGCAAACACTGGATGGACTTCGAACAGCACCTCTACCTGTCATTCATCGCTTCGGGCCTGCTCTTTTGCGCGAGCTACGCGATTTTCGTTCTGATCTTCTGGGTCCTTGCCGGCCGCCCTGGCGGCATTGAGGCCAGTGCCGTCAGAATTCTGTCGAAGATTTTCCTGAGAAAATAGAGCTGCGGCTCAGAGCTCGCCAGAAACCGGCAAGGCCCGCTGCGTCAGAAACCGGCTGATGATACGGGTCGCCTGGGTTCGGGCCGGTAGCGGGGTCAGGTTATGGTCGGCCCCGGCAATAACATGCACCTCGACATTGGGATAGGCGTGAAGCTTGGCAGCGCCTGCCCCGGCCCAGCTGTAGAGATCGTGCAGGCCGGGATCTCCCTCACTGAAGATCAAAGCGACCGGTACGCGTCGGGCGGCAAGCACCTGAAGGCGTTCGCGAACGATGCGGGTGATGCGGTTATGCCGCGACCGGTCTCCCAGGAGTGGCGAAAGCTTCCTTGCAGCGATCGCCAGAAGTGTCTTCGACACCTTGCGCAGGATGGTCGACAGCTTGAGTTCGCCCGCGAGGATCCGTTTAAACTGACGAGTGCTTCGCATGTTCTGCCGATAGGTCTCGATCGGCTCGACCGGTTCGAGGATGGCTTTTAAAATATCCTCGTCCGGCTCCCAATGCAGCTTGCGGACATTGATCATGATGGAGGCTGCAACCCGCGGATCGGCCACGGCCGAAATGAAAGCCGGATAGCCACCACTGCAGCGCCCCAGGAGCACCACGCGTTCGATCCCCGCACGCGCCGCCATCCAGTCGATTGCATAACGAACGTCATCATTGGCACGCAGAGAATACATGACCGGCTGCTCCTGCCCCGACCAGAGCGGCGTTTCCCCGATGCCTGCCAGGTCGATGCGCATGGCAGCGAACCCTTGCTGCGCAAGATCGCGCGCCAGATCGACGGAGTAACGACCCCATCCGATCGAGTGATCGGCGCCAGCATTCAGAATAAGGACAGCAGTCTTGGGCACCGGCCCCTGCGCCGGTGTGCTGAAGGCACCGAAGAACATATCCGATGGTCCGAACCGGACCAGGTCTTCGGAATAACCGTCACCAAGGATGCGCGCAACCGCCGCGTTGGACGCAGGCAGTGCGGGAGCATCTGACCCATGCGAAAAGTGAGCGCCGACCCAGGACACCACCTTTTGAAGCGTATCCACCGGCATGGAGCCGAAGATGGGGCTGGACACGTAGTCGGCATGGTCGAGGAATTCCGTGCTATCGACCGTGAGGCCACCGGCCAAAAGCTCCTCGGCCAGTCGGGCGTCGCCTGCGTTGTCGGGGCGCTTCGCCAGAAAAACCCGCTCGACCACGGGGGCAAGCGAACCCAGCGGCTTCAGCTGCCGGATTTCATTGACAGTAGCCGCCGACAGCACAAAGCCCGCCGAAATGAACCCGTTCGGCGGCCCATCCGTCGAGCCCACCTTGAACTCGCCCTTCGTCATGGCCGTCCAGGCCGCGACCTCGCGAAGGTAACCGCGCCCCTGCAATGCCGGCGCCAGCAGCACGAGGCCGGCGACAGGCCTATCCTGCGCCAGTTCAGCAGCCAGAAGTCCGCCCAGCCCCTGTCCAACGACGACAACCTTTTGGGCCCCAGTAAGGTCGCGCAGATGATCGTAAGCGGAGCAGGCTGCCTTGCGCCATGCGCCTTCATCATCGATCGCGGAGCTGGCATGGGCGGAATGTCCGGTACCCGGCAGATCAAAGCGCAGGCACGGATAGCCGAGCGCTGCCAGACGCTCTCCAAGCACCCGGTAGGTGATCCGCGAACACAGTTCCTCGAAGCCCCAGGGCGAAATCATCAGGACCGCGATCTCACCGGAGGCGGCGTGATACATGCCGGCCAGCCCGTCGAAGCTGACAGGACATGCAAGCGTCGCGCTTCCTGTAACCGTATCCGCCTTCAGGAGATTGCTGATGCTGACACCCATCAAGCTGCCTGCTCCGGCTCCAGGAACACGTCCCCCCCTTTGGCAAGGGGCACGCTGCTCCGCCGACCACAGAGGTAGCCTTCGATCCGTCCGGCGGTGACATGGAGGTAATAAAGGGCTCTGGGAAAATTCAGCCGCAGGCATGAGAGCACCGCGCCGCCTGCGGATCTCACGACATAACGTGCGAAGTATCCCAAGGAATAGCCGTGGCGGCCCAGTACATAACCCATTCCGCGGGCATACCCTCGAGCTTTCCTGCGCATGCGCGCATCGGGGCTGAAGACGTTCAATTCCGGATGGTGTGCGTAGAGGGCGGGATCGTACCAGCCGCGATAGCCGCTCGCGAGCATGCGCAAGACGATGTCCTGCCCTTCATTCGCCTGCCAGAGCGTCGAGGCACCGACACCGACGTCTTCGTCGAAACCGGATACGCCCTCGAATGCCGAACGCGTGAAAAAAAGCATCCACTCGATCTGGGTGGAAAACACATTGGCGGTAGTGACCGGCTGCGCCTGCGGTTCATAGCGTCCGTTGATGTCGCGACCGGTCTCGTCGGCCGCGCGGCCACAGACGATATCGACCCCCTTCTTCGCAAACAGCGCGAGCGCATCGTCGAGGACGCGCGGCGGGTAGAGACAATCATCATCGGGGAAGCAGACATAGTCCCCCACCGCCAGTTCGAAGCCGAGATTGCGGCCCCGGCTCGCTCCGCGAACCCCCGGCACATGCCGGTACTTGAGCGGAAAGGCGGGACTTAAGGTCCGCACCGCATTTGCCAGCACATCGTCGTCGTTCTGATCGACGATAATGAGCTCGAAGTCGCGGCAGGTCTGCGCCTCGATTGTCCGGATGAATTCCAGCACATCCGCCGGTCGCCCCAGGGTCGATATGATCAGCGAGAATTTCATCTTTGTCCCTTCCTCGAATGCTGCCGACTGCGCTCTCACAGATCCAGTATTTTCCGGGGATCGAGCCTGCCGGTCACGAGATCCCTGAACGCGAGGAGATTTCCCGACAACCGACCCCGCCGATCCACCCAAGGCTCCGGACTGAAGCTTTTGATGAGGTTGGCGCTGAAATTGCGCAGATTGCCGTCCCAGGTCTGAAAGAAATTCAAGTTGCCCTTCCGCTGGATATAAATGCGATTGGCGATCTGCGAATAGCCGAGGCGACGACCGGGGCTGCGGCCCGCTTTCTTGGTCCCGAGATGCACCCCGCGCAATTGCGTGGCATGCACCACAATTCCGTGAGCGGCCATCTGTCGGGAGAAATCGACATCTTCCAGCCAGGCATAAAGCGGCAGGTTCTCGTCGAAGCGGATGCCGTAGCGCCGTGCCGGCTCAAGCCGGATCGCCATGTTGCAACCATAGCCGTTGAAGGTTGGGCTGACCGAAAAGGGGCCCTGGAATCGGTCCCCCGCAAGGATCGCCTGCCCCTGCTCCAGCTCGAGCCCAGGCCCGAGCGCTCCATCCTCGATCACATGGCCCGTCGCGACCATGACCCGGGGATCGCCGGCAAAAAGCGCTTCCACTTCGGCCAAATAAGAGGCGGATGGCAGAAAATCATCGTCGAAGAATACCATGACATCGGCCTTGGACGCCCCGATCATCGCATTGCGCTGATGCGACGAGCCGATCGATCCCTCGACGATCCGGACCTCGCCATTGCAGTTCCGAAGCCCCTCCAGGTCGACGTCATCGGCGCGCGCCGGACAAATCAGAAACTCGTTCGGCTTGCGCTTCTGGTTGTTCATGAACGCAACCGTCTGCGTGAGAATGTCACGTCTCCCCGCTGTCGCAATCGCAACCGCCAGAGTGAGCCTTTCCTTGGCCATCAACACCATTCCCCGGAGCGGCATCGCCGCCGATTGTTGTTCATTTCCGCTTGAAGCTCCGGAGGAGCTCAATCCCGCCGATCTTCGATGGGCTAGACGAAACGTCCGCCGCTCGCGGCACTCCACCTCTCGATTGCGGAAGGCAGACGACCTGTGCTCGACAACCCGGTCGAGGAGAGCCAGCCGGGTATGACATCTGTCGACTTGACCAGCTTCGTCACGCGATCCGGATGGATCCCGAGGCCCATGGCCGAGAACGGCTTCAACAGAGCGGCAGCTGCAGTCACGATGGCGCGCGGCACCATGACGGTCTTCACAGCCGGCATGTGGCTGGCACGGAAGGTCTCGACAATCTGCTCGAGTGTGTAGCGGTCGGGATAGCAGCCATTGAACAGCACGAAACGCTCCGGCCGATCGACAGCAAACTGCAGCGCGTCAAGCAAGTCATCAACGTAGAAGCACGCCTTGATCGTGTCCTTGCGGCCTGGATAGACGAAAAAGCCCTTCTTCATGAGGGTGGCCATGCGCGTGAAATTGCCCCCTTCACCAGGTCCAAAAATCACGGCAGGACGGCAGATCACGAGCCTGCGGCTGTCGTCTTCCTCAAGCCAGGCAATCTGGATGCGCTCGGCCATGAACTTGGACCAGCCGTAGGGAGACACGGGCGCCGGCGGGGATGTCTCGCTCTTCGTTTCCTCGCCTGGCCCATAGACGGATATGGAGCTGGTAAAGACGATCTCCTTGACACCGAGACGTCGCGCAAGCGCGGTGATTGCCGTGGCGCCAAGGATATTGGTTTCGTAATACTGGTGATCCGGATGCCCGGGGGTCGTGTGGACGGCTGCAAGATTATAGATCCGATGGATCTGCATTCCGGGATCGAATTTGGACAGGTCTCTCACATCCGCGTTGAGATAGATAACGCCGTCCCGCCGGATGCGCGGCGGCTTGATGTCGACAGAGACGACACGATGGCCCTCGGCAGCGAGCCTCGCGACCAGATGCGTCCCGATGAAACCGGAACCACCGAACACCAGAGCGTTTTTCGAGCCTTCATTTTGCATGCACTAAGCCTTCCTACATCGGAGGTCGTTTGCCGGGGACACGGCCTACTGGCAGCTTGATCACAAAGCACAACCGGCCGGCAGCGTCCGCCATAGACAAAGGCTTTGAGAGCCCATCCTTGCGCGAACAAGCTGCCCGCCAGAGGGCAGACCGCATCCATCACTGCTAGGATAAAAACCCTATTGGTGTAATTTCTGTATGAATTCGGGACTACCGGGTCCTATAATGGCAAGAATGGTTAATCCTTGGTCTCGACAGTGAATGCGTCAAAGCCAAAAACAACACAACTGAAATGCCCTTTGAATACACGCGAGGTGTGTTCGGTGGTCATGGCACGGCATAGAATGTGAGACGACGTTAACCAGTTTCAATTTTTTTTGTCGCTTCTATTCCGGAATCGTACAGAAATTACGAGATCGCCGGGATTTTAACCGAAGGCGCACGTTTTTGTTCACCGCATTTCTATAGATGCTGCTGCCTATGACTGATCGTTGTCCGGGTTCGGATGCTCAATCGCTTCCATGGAGTCTCTGTTGAAGGTCGCACTGGTTCATTACTGGCTCGTGGGAATGCGCGGAGGCGAGAAAGTCCTTGAGGCTTTCTGTGACCTCTTCCCTGACGCAGACATCTTCACTCTGGTCGCAGATCCCGAACGCCTGTCGCCGAAGATTCGCCGGCACAGCATCACCACGTCATTCCTGCAGAAGATTGGCGGTCGCAAGCATTATCAGAAAATGCTGCCTCTGATGCCGCATGCATTGGAATCACTCGATCTCACGGCCTATGATCTCGTGATCTCCAGCGAAGCCGGCCCTGCCAAGGGCGTGATCACTCGCCCCGATGCACTGCACATCTGCTACTGCCATTCCCCGATGCGCTACATCTGGGATCTCTATCCGCAATACATGGCCGAGTCTGGCCTGCTGGCCCGGGCAGTGCTTTTCATGGCGGCACCAGGCCTGCGGCAATGGGATGTGACGACCGCGCATCGTGTCGACCACTTCATCGCCAACTCCGATTACGTCGCCAAACGCATCCGCAAATTTTACCGCCGGGAAGCGGAAGTGATCCATCCGCCGGTCGAGGTCAGCCGATTCAAGATCTCCGGCGGGCCGAAGGATTTTTACCTGTCGGCGGGCCAGATCACGCCCTACAAGAAGATCGAGCTTGCCGTTGCCGCCTGCACGCGCCTGAACCTGCCACTGGTGGTCATCGGCGATGGCGCCTCCACCAAGCTCAAGCAGTCGGCCGGCCCTACCGTCAGCTTCCTTGGATCAGTCTCGGATGCCGAGATGGAACGCTGCTTCTCGGGCTGTCGCGCCCTCTTGTATCCCGGCGTAGAGGATTTCGGTATCGTGCCGCTGGAAGTCATGGCAAGCGGCCGACCGGTGATTGCCTTTGCGCGGGGCGGCGCTTTGGAAACGGTAGTCGAGGGTAAGACTGGCCTCTTTTTTCAAGAACAGACCGTGGAAGCGCTGTGCGGAGCACTTACCCGTTTCGAGGCCGACAGCGGCAGGTTCGACCCGGCGACCGTGCGCGCGCATGCCATGAGTTTTGAGCCGGACCGCTTCCGCGCCGAGCTGAAAAAGTCCATAACAGACTGCATCAGCCGCCAGAACCAGAGGAGCGCGGTGAAGCCGCAGGTTTGGGACAAGAGCGCGTGAAACCGATTGTCTTCAACGGCAAATTCCTGACCGTCGCACCGACCGGCGTGCACCGTGTCGCAGAAGAACTCATTCAGGCCTTCGAGCGCCTGATGGTAAACTGTCAGCTTGTCGGAGAGCTTCCCGAGGTCACCGTCGCTGCCCCGACGACCGCCGAACGCAAACCGGCACTCTCCTTGATCCGTCTCATAAAGCAAGGCTTCGCCAGTGGCCTGCCGCGGGAATTTCCGTGGGAGCAGATCAACCTTCCCTGGATTGCCCGCAATGCGCTGCTGATCAATCTCTGCAACATGGGACCAATCTTCCACCCAGACTCGCTGACGATGATCCATGACGCGCAGGTGTATCTGACACCCGCTTCCTATTCTCTGGGCTTCAGGCTCTGGTATCGGCTGATCCAGCCCCTCCTTGGCCGGACCAACCGCCGCATCCTGACGGTGTCGGAATATTCTAAAGTTCAACTGGTTCGCTACGGCATCGCGCCCGCCGAGAAAATCACAGTCATCTACAACGGCTGCGATCACGTTCTAACGCATAAGCCGGCCCCTGGATTCGTCGCGGAAAGGGGGCTTGAACGCGGTGGATATGTCGTGGCTCTGTCGAGCACACAGGCGCACAAGAACATCCGGGTGCTGTTCAAAGCTTTTTCCGACCAGCGTCTTTCGCATCTGACCCTTGTTCTGTTCGGCGCGACAAACCGGGAAACATTCGAGAATCTGGGCTTCGAGGTTCCGGCCAATGTCCGCTTCGTCGGGCGTATCAATGATGCGGAACTGTCAGCCCTCATGGTAGAGGCACTGGCCTTCGCCTGCCCTTCGACCACGGAAGGCTTTGGCCTGCCGCCGCTCGAGGCGATGATCCTCGGCTGCCCTTCCATTATCTCCCCTTGCGGAGCGCTGCCGGAAGTGTGCGGCGATGCAGCGTTGCAGGCTGCCCCCCACACGCCCGATCAATGGGTTGAACAAGTCCTGCGCTTGGCCGACGATCAGGGCTTGCAGGCACGTTTGCGTGAAAAAGGCCGGCAACGAGCGGGTCTTTTCACTTGGGATACCGCAGCCCGCAAGCTGGCCGAGGTGATCGGGCTGACGGTGCTCGACGCATCCCTTGAGACGTCCGCGTCGGCGACCAAATCACGGTAAACAATATCTTAAGACATCGCCCATAGGCTTCGCTCGGATCAGTGGTGATTCCGAACATTCAGCCAACCTTTGAGCGGTACGTAGCATGGTCGATAATTCGATCCCTCCGGTGGAGCGCGAAGAGATGCAGAATTCAGGTTCGATCCCTCAGATCGACCTGGCGCATTTCTTTTCGGTCCTGCGTGGCGGCCTGCTGGGCATTATCGTCATGACCGTGCTCTTTGCCGCAGCGGCAGTGGGCTTTTCGCTATTGCTGAAGAACTATTATGTCTCAACGGTCAGCATCCTCGTCGACCCGGAAGGCTCACGGATCGTCGAAGGCGAGATCTACGGCGACAGCCGCGCAACCGAAGCTCGGGCACTGAACCAACAGTATATCCTCACCTCCGTGCGTGTTCTGAGCGCGGTGGTGGAATCGCAGTCGCTGGTCGATGATCCCGAATTCGGCGCCGCAAAGCCCTTCGAAAGCGATCGCGGCAAGCGCGCTCAGCGTGCGCTCGAAGCGTTGCAAAAGGCCATCGTTGCGGACCTGAACAAGGCGAGCTTTGTCATCGACCTATCGGTCACGACCGGAGACCCGGCCAAATCGGCACGACTCGCCAATGCTATAGCGGAAACCTACATCCAGACCCGAATTCAGATGAACAACGGCGTCGTTCGCCAAGCGACGACGGATCTTTCAGCACAGCTCGCGAGCCTGGAAAAGGCAGTCGAAGACGGTGACCGAGCCGTCCAGGCCTATAAGGCCGAGCATAACATCGTTGATGTCGGCGGGCGCCCGACGTCCGAGCAGCAGATCGCCGAGACAAACACCGAGATCACCCGCATTTCCGGAACGATTGCCGAAAACGAAGCGTTGATGTCGGAACTCAAGCTTGCGCGTTCCAACCCGGAATACCTGCGTTATACGCCAGACGCCTCCCTGACCCCGGCCATCATCGAACTGCGCACTCGCTACCACGCGGCGCTGGAGCAACAATCAGTCCTGCAGTCCTCCTTTGGTGATCGCCATCCGGCGCTGCAAAGTGCGCGCGCCCGTACCCAGGCCGTATCGGCCCTCCTCAATACCCAGTTGAAGGATTTTGAGACCTCGCTCGCGCGCAATGCCGAGAAGCTTAAAAGCCAGCGGCAGCTGCTGCAGAAGAACCTCGCCTCCCTCAAAGCGAACCTGAACGAATCTGACGAATCGATGGTTCAGTTGCGCGAGCTCGAACGCAAGCTCGCCAGCGATCGCCTCGTCTACGAATCCTTCCTACTGCGCACACGGCAGCTTTCGGGCCAGGAGCGGACCGTCAGTGAAAATCCGCAGATCATTTCTGCTGGCCAGGTGCCGTTGAGCAAGGCCGGACCCCGCCGCTCCCTGATTGTCGCCGGTGCAACGATCCTCGGTTTCCTCGTCGGATGCGGAATTGCGCTGGCGCGCGATATGCGGACGTCAACCGAGCCACGGGCTGCTTCCATACCGGCGTCAACACCGATGGCACAGGTGGCGGCGGCGAAAATGGCAGAACCCAAGCGCCGGCGGCGGACGTTCCGGGAATGGCTGCGCCCCGAGCCCCGCGACGAGCCTGCACCCTCGGCAGACAATGATACGCCGGATCGTGAGGAACTTCCGGCACGGATCAAGAACCGTCGCACACGGGTTACCGGCCCCGCCGCAGATGACGGTGACCTCTACGCCGCCGCGACGCGTCAGTTGATCCGACTGACCCAGGGAAGACCCAATCATATGGTTGTGGTTTACGCATCGGGCCAGCACCGCGATGGCCATCGTACGGCCCTGCAACTCGCCAAATCAGTGGCCGGCACAGGCAAGAACCTGTTGTTGGTCGACGCCGAGCGCGAGGCCAACCTCACCCGTCAGGCAGCAGCCGTCGGTAAGCCGGGATTGATGGACGCGATCTCTCTGCAGCGGATCGAGGGTGACTTCGTCAATCCGGACAGGACACCGGGTCTTTGGCTGATGCCGGCCGGCCGCCGCTCGCCGCGCATTTCAACAAAGGGTATTTCCCAATCGCAGACACTGGTCGACTGGCTGGAGGCTGACGGCCTGCTCTTTGATCTCGTCTTGGTCTATGTCGGTCGCTGGAACGTACAGCAGGCAACGCCTGCCATTGAAGCCGCGGCCGATGGTTTCGCTGTCATCGGCAACTGGTTCAACCGCCGGGATGTTGAAGAAACGGTTTCCTCGTTGGAAGAGCACGACCTGCGTCCCACCCTTCCCCTCTTCCTCGACGAGGAGGTGGACAGCGTTCCCCGCGCCGGCTGAGGCTGACCGGCTGCAGCCATTGCAAGCCGGGAGTGCTTGAACGTCGTCCCGTTAGGCACATCTTAAGTCTGTCTTGCGAATGACCGGGAAGTTGCAGGCAAGCCAGCATCTGGTTGCAGACAATTATCATTATCGAGAGAAAAGACATCTATGTCTTAAGCCGAAGATAATGAACTGCTGGCGATCTGGAGCGCGGCATTGAAGAAAACAGGATTGAACTTGGTCCTCGAGGGACACCTTCGAGTGAACTTACGTGGCGGCGGCAGCCACTGCCTGTGCCCTCTCTGCGCTTTACCGCCGGAGGTCTGCAAGCCGTGAAGCCACCGGTCGAGCGTGTCGTCATCATCAACGACTTCTCCGTTGCGCGCGGTGGCGCAACGACGCTCGTACTTCTACTGCTCAAACTTCTCAGATCTCGCGACATCCCGGTCACCCTTATCGTCGGGGACGATGGCGAGAACCCACTCTTTTCCGAGCTCGGATTGGACGTGGTTCCCCTGGGCCAAAAGGAATTGCTCAAGGGCAATCTGTTGAGAACTGCGGTCAGTGGTATCGACAATGCTCCAGCCAGTAAACTTGTCCAGGACTGGATTGCGCGGAACGATACGCCCGGCACCGTCTATCACGTACATACCTGGTCGCAGATCCTGTCGCCTTCGATCTTTCTGCCTTTGCGCCGCGTTGCGGATCGCACGGTGTTTCACGCCCACGATTCCTTTCACGCCTGCCCTAACGGCGCCTATATGAACTACCCGAAGGAAACCCAGTGCATGCTGGTCCCCCTTGGCGGGCGCTGTCTTACGACGAATTGCGATCGCAGGTCTTATGCCCACAAGCTCTGGAGATCGGCGCGTCAAGCCCGGCTTTTCGTCGCGATGGGCCAGGATATTCCCTGGGGCAGCATCTTGCTCATCCACGAAAAGATGACTGACGGTTTCAAGCGTGCCGGTTACACAACCGACATCTTGCGGACCATTCGCAATCCCGCCTCACCTTTCATTGCGTCCCGCGTGCCAGCAGAAGACAACAGGAGCTATTTCTTCATCGGCCGTCTGGAGCAGGAAAAGGGACCGCAAGATGCCCTTGCCGCCGCGCGGGCGGCAGGCGTCAGCCTCGAGGTCATCGGCGACGGCCCGTTGCGCGAGACGCTGATGGCACAGTATCCGGACATGGTCTTTCACGGCTGGCGCCAGGCAGACGAAATCGGCGAACTCATCAAGAGGGCCCGTGCGCTCGTGATCCCGTCCCGTCTTCCAGAGCCCTTCGGCCTTGTTGCCGTTGAAGCCGCCGCGAGCGGCATCCCACTGATCCTGACCGAAATGGCGCTGCTCGCCGACGAAGTGGTCCGGAGCGGCATTGGTCTCACCTGCAACACGCAGGACACCGCCAGCTTTGCCACAACCTTGCGCACGATCGAAGAGATGTCGCGTGAAGATCTGCATCGGATGAGTGAGCGGGCCTACGCGGGCGCAATTGCCATGGCCAATACGCCGGAGGCTTGGGCAGACAAACTCCTTGACGTCTACAAAGATCTACTGACGGCTAGCCACTGACCCTCTTGGGCACACTTGTGTGCCATACCCTTTAAACACCTTCAGCGCTTGCCCCGCTGCAGTCTGATCACACGGTCGAGCGCGACCAAAAGCGTGCGCTTAAAGCGCCGAAGAACCCTGCGCCAAAGCGGCAGATGCCCGTCAATCAAGAGCATGTTCATTGGTAGCGACGCCATGGTGCCTCGCACCGGACGCAGCGGCGCGTCCTCGGCAGTGATTTCGTAGAACAACTCCTGATCAGGCCATACATAGCCGTCATCCCAGGTCCAACTGTCATGTTTCTGATAGTGCTGCTTCAAGGACAGCGCGAGGCTCTTATTGGTCGGCAACGTAATGGAGCCCCCGAGCCGAGGCGTGTTCATTTCCATGAAGGAGAGGACTCGATCACTGGCATAACCGGTCACGACCAGCCGGAAATCGCGCTCCTTTTTAAGCACAGCCACGGCCCGGTAGACCTGCACATGCTCTTCGTGGCCGTATTCGCCCCAGGGATTGTGGGTGACCACCAGATCACCCTCCGCGATATGCTCGGCAATGGCGGCTCTCGCGAGTTCGAAATTGCGCTGATAACCGTCACGGTCCCGGCCACACTGAATGCCATAGGCCGTCTCGATCGGACGGCCCCAGTTCGTCGTCAAAAAACTGCGCGATTCCCGGATGTTGAGACCGATGACGGACGTCAGGGGAAAATCCCGCAGGAGTGCCGCACGGCCCCGGCTGACGGCAGCGTCGGCCGTGTCCCCGTAACAAAGGATAACCTTCTTGGCCGTAGCCAGGATGGAACTCGCCCAGAGGATTTCGTCGTCGGGGTGCGCCATGATGATGACGCAGTGATGGAAATCGCGCGGTTGCAGCATGGCGCCTGTCGTCGTTTCGGTGCCGATACACTGCCCGCCTTGACCGCCCGACGCAACCGGAAGAGGGTGTCCGGCTCTCGTTAAGGTTAAACCGCCTTCGCTGCTGCGCATGCATCGCGGAGGCTGCACGCGCCGGGGCGGTTAGGAACCCGAGCGGAAGATGCGCCACTTCGTCGGACTGAAACGCACCTTGGAACCGATCGATACCTCGGCGGAAAGCGGCAGCTCGATCTCGATATGGTGGGCAGGCCCCTCCCCCGATGTATCAAGTTCCGCAATACGCGTTCCAGCCAGGCGCCGCTGAGCGGTCACCGTTCCCTGAATGCTCTCCGGACCATCCGACAGCACGACATCCTGGGGACGGAAATAGAGATGCCCCGGGCCGGTGGCTTCGCCAGCCGCGAGTGCCACCTCAGCGCCCTGGAACACGACGTGTCCATCCTTGACCGTCACCGGCAGATGCGAGGACTCGCCGATGAACGAGAAGACGAAGGAGGAATTGGGCCGGTCATAGACATCGTCGGCCGTTCCCACCTGTTCTACTTTGCCCTGGCTCATGACCACCACACGGTCAGCCAGTTCCAGCGCCTCTTCCTGGTCATGCGTGACAAAGAAGGTGGTATGGCCGGTGCGGTCGTGAAATTCGCGCAGCCAGCGCCGCAGATCCTTGCGCACCTTGGCATCAAGCGCGCCGAAAGGCTCGTCCAGCAGAAGAACCGACGGCTCGATGGCCATTGCACGCGCAAGCGCCACGCGCTGCCGCTGACCACCGGACAACTGGGCCGGATAACGCTTGTCCAGACCTTCAAGTTGCACCATTGCCAGAAGATCGGCAACACGCGTCTTGATCTCCGCCTTGCTCGGCCGGGTGCCGCTCGGGCGCACTCGAAGACCAAAGGAAATGTTCTCGGCGACAGTCATGTGCTTGAACAGGGCATAGTGCTGGAACACGAAACCGACGTGACGCTCCTGCACCGACTTGAACGAGGCATCCTCGTTGCCAAAGAAGATCTGCCCTTCTGTCGGCTGTTCAAGGCCCGCAATAAGGCGCAGCAGGGTTGTTTTCCCGGAGCCGGAAGGTCCGAGCAATGCGATAAGCTCGCCCTTCTGGACAGAAAGGGAAACATCGTGAAGCGCCGGAAACTGTCCGAACTCCTTCCTGATGTTCTTGATGGCGACTTCCATGGGGACCCCTTTCAGTGCTTCCGCGTGCCGGAGAGTTCAGCGCTGTACCGGATTTCGAGGATCGTCTTCAGCGCAAGGGTTACGAGCGCGAGGACGGCCAGGAGCGTCGATACGGCGAACGCCGCGACGAAGTTGTATTCGTTGTAAAGAACCTCGACATGCAGAGGCATTGTTTCAGTCAGGCCGCGGATATGGCCAGAGACCACCGAGACTGCCCCGAATTCGCCCATGGCGCGCGCGTTGCAAAGCAGCACGCCGTAGAGAAGGCCCCATTTGATATTGGGCAGCGTGACATACCAGAAGGTCTGCCAGCCGCTGGCTCCGAGAGACAGTGCCGCCTCCTCGTCACCAGTGCCCTGCTCTTGCATCAGCGGAATAAGCTCGCGCGCAACGAAGGGAAAGGTGACGAAGATGGTCGCGAGAACAATGCCCGGGATCGCAAACAGGATTTCGATGCCATACGACTTGAGCCAGGGACCGAGCACGCTGTTTGCGCCGAAAAGAAGGACATAGACGAGCCCCGAGATGACCGGCGAGATCGAAAACGGCAGGTCGATCAAAGTCGTCAGGAAGGCCTTGCCGCGAAACTCGAACTTGGCAATGGCCCAGGCCGCCGCGACCCCGAAGACCAGGTTGAGCGGAACGGCAATCGCGGCAACCGTAAGAGTGAGGCGGATTGCCGAGAAAGTATCGGGTTCGGCCAGCGCCTCAAAGAACGCCGGCACACCCTTGCGAAAAGCTTCAATGAAGACCAGCAGCAGGGGCAAAAGCAGGATGATCGCCATGAAGCCCACGGCAATCGCAATCAACACGATGCGCGCTAGAGGAGTTTCCGTCGCAGGATCGTGAAAACGCGCGTGACGCTCAGCGGACATTGGCGAACCTCCGGCGGCTCCAGGCCTGAAGCAGATTGATCAGCAGAAGCATGGAGAAGGATATGACCAGCATGATTGCGGCGATGGCGGTCGCGCCGGCGTAGTTGAATTCTTCGAGCCGGATGACGATGAGGAGCGGCGCGATTTCGGAAACGTAAGGAATATTGCCTGCGATGAAGATGACCGAGCCATATTCACCGACGGCGCGAGCAAAGGCCAGCGCAAAACCGGTGAGGATGGCAGGCGAGAGGCTGGGCAGAACAACCATCCGCACGGTCTGAAAGCGTGTTGCGCCGAGCGTTGCCGCCGCCTCTTCTACTTCGCGGTCCACTTCCTCCATGACGGGTTGCACGGTGCGCACTACGAAAGGAAGTCCGATGAAGATGAGGGCGACAACGATACCGGCCGGCGTGAAGGCAATCTTGATGCCGAGAGGTGCAAACAGCGCGCCGATCCAGCCGTTCTGAGCATAGAGAGCGGCAAGTGCGATACCGGCGACGGCAGTCGGCAAGGCGAAGGGCAGGTCGACGATGGCATCAAGCAGGCGCCTGCCGGGAAAATCATAGCGGACCAGGACCCAGGCGACGATCACGCCGAAGATCACGTTGACGATCGCCGCGACGAGTGCCGCGCCGAAGGAGATTCTGAGGGCAAGCAGCGTGCGTTCGTCGGACAGAATGTCAAGGAAGCCACCAATCCCGAGCGAACTCGCCCGCACGACTAGGGCTGCAAGCGGAATAAGAATGATCAGGGTCAGGTAGGCAAGCGTATAGCCCAGCGTCAGCCCGAAGCCGGGCAGAATGCTCGGCTGGCGCCATGTTCGCTTCCTCGCTGTACTCATCAATATGCTCCCGGCCGGCCCGCGCTGACCGCGGTGTGTCGCCATTCATAGCGAGGCTAATCGCTGAAGAAAGGAAAATCCTTCCATTCCGCGCCGTCTCAGTAGAAATTCAGGTATGTCGGGTCCATAGCGACCATGAGACCGTACTGCAAAAGGCAAGGGACTTCCCGCAAAATTGGTGGAATGCCGCTTCAGCAACTTGTGAAACAAACACTCAAAAACTATTTACGAACTGGGAAATGTTTGTCTATGTGCACACCGGCACGTGGCACGGGACAGCAGGCACAGAAATGCTGACGAAAAAAGGCAAATACGGACTGAAGGCTTTGGTCGATCTCGCGCGACTCGGTCCGGGCGAAACTGCGTTCGTCTCCGAAATTGCAACTCGCAACAATATTCCGAAAAAATTCCTCGACACCATCCTGCTGGAACTGCGCAACACCGGCATCCTGCGGTCGAAGAAAGGCCCCAACGGCGGCTATTCGTTGTCGAAGCCGTCCGAGGATATCATGATTGGGCAGGTGATCCGGGCGCTGGATGGTCCGCTCGCGCCCATCCGCTGTGCGAGTCGAACAGCTTTCGAAACCTGCGACGACTGTCAGGATCCTGAAACCTGTCAGGTGCGCGTCTCGATGACCGAAGTCCGCGACGCGATCGCCTTGATTCTCGACAACATGTCGCTATCCGAGTTCGTCGCCAAGGAAAATGGAGTGGCGGAGACGTTTGTAGCCGGCGAGTGAGCCTGTAATCACCTGCCCACATAAAACACGACGACAATGCGACAGCGTTTGCAGAGGAGGTCGTTGCCCGGAAAGAGCGGGCAACAGAACGTTTGACGGTCAGAGCACCACGATGATCATCGCCACGAAGACGATAGAGGCGACCAAAGCGACCCTGCCAAGAAAACCATGCAGGCCCCAGCGTTTCTCTGCCTCCGTGTGGCTGACGCTCTTGGGGGGATATCCAACATAAGCCATGGTCGCCTCACAGGACCGGGAAGTAACCGAGGCCCCAGAAGGCCCGATCGGCAGCCTGGCGCTGATCATCTTCCAGGCCTGTTTGATCGTCGCCCGTGCGGCTCACGACCAGAGTACGATCATCGCCGCGAGAGACCTCGTCGGCTTGGGCGCGACGGAATGCTTCGAAGAAATCAAACGAAAACAGGTTGAAGCCAATGGGCATGTCATGTGCCTCCTTCTTCGCGGTTGCAGACACAGTTTTGCCGTAATCCCCGCTCCAGTCAACACAATCTACCAAATTACTATTCTATATTCTCGGGACTTTCAGCAAATTCCGTTTCGGTGTGCACATCTTCACAACATCCGGTGCCCGGTAAAAGATCCGGCTACTCAAAAGAAAACAGCGTCCACCTTGGGCCATCGGCTTGTCGGCCCCTGTTCAACGAAATACCCGCATCAGGAGGCCCGATGCGGGTATTGTCATTGGCACTGCGAAGATATCAGCGCGGCTTGTAGATCTGGTCGAAGATGCCGCCGTCGCCGAAGTGTTCAGGCTGTGCCTTGGCCCAGCCGCCAAACAGCGGATCGTCGATCGAAACCAGCTTGGTATCCGGAAGCTGCTTGAGGAGCTCCGGCTTTACCAATTCCGGCTTTGAAGGCCGGTAGAAGTGCTTGGCGGCGAGGTTCTGGCCCTCCTCGGAATAGAGATAGGCGAGATAGGCCTCGGCCTGCTTGCGCGTGCCCTTCGCGTCGACATTGGCGTCGACGACCGTCACCGGCGGTTCGGCGAGAATGGAAATGGGCGGAACCACGATATCAAAAGAATCGGGGCCGAATTCCTGACCGGCGAGATAGGCTTCGTTTTCCCAGGCAAGCAGGACGTCGCCGATCTGGCGCTGCGCAAAACTCGTCAGTGCACCCCGTGCGCCTGTATCGAGAACCGGCGCCCGCTTGTAGAGTTCACCGATATAGGCCTTGATCTTCTCCTGATCGCCGCCGAACTCCTCATTGGCCCAGGCCCATGCAGCAAGGTAGTTCCACCGCGCACCGCCCGAGGTCTTCGGGTTCGGCGTCACGATCTGGACGTCACCTTTCACCAGGTCGCCCCAGTTCTTGATGCCCTTTGGATTGCCCTTGCGAACCAGGAAGACGATGGTCGAGGTATAGGGCGAGGAATTGTTCTCCAGGCGGCCACGCCAGTCGGGCTTGATCTTGCCGGTCTCCTTGACGATGGCGTTGATGTCGCCTTCGAGAGCCAGCGTCACCACGTCGGCATCAAGGCCATCGATCACAGCACGCGCCTGCTTGCCGGAGCCGCCATGCGACTGCTGCACGCTGATATCCTCACCGGTCTCTGCCTTCCAGTGCTTGGCAAAGGCCGCGTTGTACTCCTTGTAGAATTCGCGCGTCGGATCATAGGACACATTGAGCAGGGTCGTCTGGGCAAAAGTCGACGTGGCGCCGGAAAGCGTCAGAGCAAGACCGAGCGCGGCCACGAGGCTCTTGGATATGAGAGACATCAGTTCCTCCGTAGTTGGACGAGAGAAAGCCTACCGATTGAATAGACTTAGTCAATTGCCCGTCGAAGAAAGGGAAAACTGGTTTCTTTTCAGCTTTTAGCTTAGCACGATCTCGGGAAACTACAGGCCCGCTCAGCCGACCGATCTACGGACATGTTGATCCGTGGAAAACCATTTCTCTCCTTTGCAGCAATCAACCGCGTTGCCGGTAAAGTTTAAAGGCCCAGAACAACCAGACACGGTCGAAGGCACCGGGTGCTGAATACCGGAGCATCGAGACAAGCAGGGGGAAATGCCACAAACGTACCCTGCGGCATCATAATGCCACGGAGCGAGGGAAGGGACGCGGATCTGTCAGGGAGGAGCCGCTCGGTTGTGACGAGGATTGAATAACGGCCGATACTCAAATCGGCATGGCACACCCGCCTCCACCGTACAGGGATGGAGACGGGCGGCGTTTCGGCTTGGGAGGAATCTTCAGGCAGTCGGTTGCTTGGTCTTGCGCAGGTAAGGCAGAACCGTATCGAAGGACCCGAAGCGCGTCAGTGCATCTTCGTTCGATACGGCGGCCGTGATGATCACGTCATCCCCCTGCTTCCAGTTCGCCGGCGTTGCTACCTGATGCTTCGCGGTCAACTGAATCGAATCAATCGTGCGCAGGATCTCATCGAAGTTACGACCTGTGGTCATGGGATAGGTCAGGATCAGCTTGATCTTCTTGTCCGGCCCGATCACGTAGACCGACCGCACCGTTGCATTGTCGGCCGGGGTGCGACCTTCCGAGCTGTCGCCTGCATCTTCCGGCAGCATGTCGTAGAGCTTCGCCACCTTCAGCTCCTTGTCGCCAATCAACGGGTAGTCAACCTCAAAGCCGGTGGCGACCTTGATGTCCTGCTTCCATTTGGAATGGCTCTCTACCGGATCCACAGAGATCCCGATGACCTTGACGTTGCGCTTGGCAAACTCGTGGGCGAGACCGGCCATGGCACCCAACTCCGTGGTGCAGACAGGCGTGAAATTCTTCGGATGCGAGAAGAGAACAGCCCAGCTGTCGCCGATCCAGTCGTGAAACGTGATGGCGCCTTGGGTCGTCTCCGCAGTGAAGTCAGGGGCAGTCTGGTTGATACGCAAGGTCATGGAAAATCCTCCTGAGGTTGGCGACAGTCAAACCCAAAATCCGCAACCAAGGAAGCGTGTCCATATCAATTCCTCACCCCGAACCGATGGATCTTTGCGGCAAAGGGGTGTCCGAGAGTTGAATTTTCCATCTGGGTCGAATGTGCAAAGGCAACCCGATAGGGAGCACTGCGATAAGCAAATGGCGGCCCATGACAAGGCCGCCATTTGAGAAGAATGGACGGGAGTTCTGGGCACTCCTCGTTGATAGAGGATCGCTCAGACCTAGGCGGTCACGGCGTCTGCTTGTGCATCCGTACGGTCCTCGGCCGAGGGACGCTTGACCCGGAACCAGACAACATAGAGCGCTGGCAGGAAGAGCAGCGTCAGCACCGTGCCGACGATGATGCCGCCCATCATGGCATAGGCCATCGGCCCCCAGAATATCTCGCGGGAGATTGGAATAAGTGCCAAGCTGGCGGCCGCAGCCGTCAGCATGATCGGCCGCATCCGGTGCTCGGTCGCCTCCTGGACAGCTTCCCAGGCGTGTCTTCCCGCTTTTCTAAGCGTATCGATCTGCACCACGAGAATGACCGAGTTGCGGATCAGGATCCCGATCAGAGCCAGCACGCCAAGGATCGCCACGAAGCCGAGAGGCGCACCACTGGGCAGCAAAGCGGCCACCACACCGATCAGTCCGAGCGGCGCCACGATGAAGACCATGAACAGACGCTGGAAGCTCTGCAACTGGAACATCAGGATGGTCGTCATCGTCAGCAGCATCAGCGGCACGACGGCCACGATCGGCGCCTGGCTCTTGGCGCTGCTTTCAACAGAGCCGCCCGCTTCCACCGTATACCCATCAGGCAGCTTCGCGCTGAAGGCCGCAATCGAGGGCTTCAGCGCCTGATCGATGGTGGCCGGCTGGGTCTCATCGAGGATTGCCGCTTTCAGCGTAATCGTCGCCATACGGTCGCGCCGCCAGACGATCGGCTGCTCGAGCTCGTAATGAAAGTTGGCGATGGCGGCGAGTGGGACGCCCTCGCCATTGCTGCCGGGTAATTGCAGATTACGAAGCGTTTCAATCGATTCCCGCTCAGCTTTCGGCGCTCGTCCGACGACATCGACAAGATAGATGCTGTCGCGGATCTGCGTGATGGTCGACCCACCCGTGAGGTTGTTGAGCGCCGAGGCTATGTCGGAGGAGCTGACACCGAGTTGACGGGCCTT
Source organism: Rhizobium glycinendophyticum (assembly GCF_006443685.1). Taxonomy (NCBI): domain Bacteria; kingdom Pseudomonadati; phylum Pseudomonadota; class Alphaproteobacteria; order Hyphomicrobiales; family Rhizobiaceae; genus Peteryoungia; species Peteryoungia glycinendophytica. The sequence continues at coordinate 140,606 of NZ_VFYP01000005.1, forward strand.
GTCCTGCAGCAGATCCACCTTTACGACGCGCGCAGGTTCATTCCAGTCAGAGACGATCCGGCCGAGGCGCGAATCTCTGCCGATAACCGTACTCAGTTCCGATGCGAGAGTACGAACCTTCTGCGGATCGGGCCCTGAGACACGATACTGGATCGGTCGACCGACGGGCGGTCCGAGTTCCATCTTTTTGATGAAGACGTCGGTCCCCGGATATTCAACGACAGCCGCCTTGGTCAGGGCGTCGATCAGCCGGTCGCGCGCTTCCACGTCCTTGGCGACAATGACCATTTCGCCGAAGTTATTGGAGTTAGGCTGCACGTCGAAGGAGAGCACGAAGCGCTTGGCACCTTGGCCCACATAGGACGTCCAGTGCACAATATCTTCATTGCCTACCAGATGCGCCTGTTCGAACGCGTCCATCTCGGCCTTGGTCTGCGCCAGCGTGTAATTCTGCCGCGCCGTCCAGTCGACGATGAGTTCCGGCCTGTCGGATGACGGGAAGAACTGCTGCTGGACGAAACCCATGCCATAGATCGAGGCTGCGAACATCGCCATTGTCGCAAGAATTGTGAGCTTCGGCCAGCTCATGCAGGTCTGCAACAGCCCACCGAAGACACGCGTGACGATCCCCTTGTGCTCGCCATGCTTCTTCATCGTCTTCGGCAGGATTAACACGCCGAGCAAGGGCGCGAAAAGGACGGCGACAATCCAGGACACGATCAGTGAGACGCCGATGACGACAAAGAGGGTGAAGGTAAATTCACCAGCCGCGCTGTCATTGAGCCCGACGGGGATGAAGCTTGCGACCGTCACCAGCGTACCGGTCAACATGGGGAATGCCGTGGAGGTCCAAACCGCCGTTGCCGCCTTGGTGAGAGGCTCACCCTCCTCGAGCTTGGACACCATCATCTCGATCGCGATCATGGCGTCGTCCACGAGCAGACCCAGCGCGATGATCAGCGCGCCAAGCGAGATGCGCTGCAGCGAGATGCCCAGATATTCCATGAAGACGAAGGTGATGGCGAGAACGAGCGGAATGGAGACAGCCACCACCAGGCCCGCACGCATGCCAAGACTGATGAAGCTGACGGCCAGCACGATCACGATGGCTTCGAACAGCGCCTTGGTGAACCCGCCAACGGCCTCATCGACAACGACAGCCTGATCGGCAACATGATGCACGCCGATACCGACGGGCAAATCGGCTATGACCTTGTCCATCTTCTCCGTCAGTGCTTCACCGAAATGCAGGAGGTTAGCGCCTGCCTTCATTCCGATCGCAAGTCCTATGGCCGGCTGCCCGTTCACGCGGAACAGTGGCTGCTGCGGATCGGAGTAACCCCGTGTAATGGTCGCTACGTCGCTCAGACGGAAGAAGCGGTCGTTCACCCGCAAATTGATGTTGCGCAAGGCATCGTCGGAAGCGAATTGTCCGGAGACACGCAGATTGATGGTTTCGGCACCCGTGCGGAGCGTGCCGGAGGCGACGACTGCGTTCTGGTTTTGAAGGGTTTCGAGGATCTGCTGCTGCGTGATCCCGAGGGCTGCCATCTGCTTGGTCGACAGATCAAGATACACGACCTCGTCCTGCGCCCCGATCAGGTCGACCTTGCCGACATTCGGGACGGCGAGGATCTGCTGGCGGGCCGTCTCAAGATAATCGCGCAATTGCCGCTGCGTCAGCCCGTCGGCGGTGAACGCATAAATGTTGCCGTAGACATCGCCGAAGCTGTCGATGAAGGCCGGCCCCTGGACACCTGAGGGGAGATCCGACTTGATGTCGTTGATCATGTTGCGGACCTTCACCCAGGTCGGCTTCACATCCGCAGCCTTGGTGTTTTCCCGCAGATTGACATAGATCGTCGTCTGGCCCGGCGTGTTGAGGCTCTTGGTATAGTCGAGCGATTCCAGTTCCTGCAGCTTCTTTTCGATCCGGTCAGTAACCTGACTGGTCATTTCGTCAACCGACGCACCCGGCCAGGAGGCCTGGATCAGCATGGTCTTGATGCTGAAGTCGGGGTCCTCTTCACGGCCCAGATTGATGTAGGACAAGACGCCCGCCACCATCGACAGGATCATGAAGTACCAGACGAGCGACTTGTGCTGCAGCGCCCATTCCGAAAGGTTGAATGACTTGATCATAGCGAGGTCTCGTTCGAAATGCGGATGGGCTGGTTGTCGGTGAGCGAATTGACGCCAGCCGAGACGATGCGGTCTCCGCGGCTAATTCCGCTGATGATGTCGAACCCGCCGCCGGAAGATGGCTTCACCTCGACATTCCGCTTGGAGACGATGTGCTTGTCTCCGTCGATAACCCAGACGAATGGTTTATCCGAAGCACCACCGACAGCGCTCTGCGGCAGCCACAGATGATCATCCGTCCCCGCAATGGGCGATGCGGACACGGTACTTCCAAGGCGATAGCTCTCGGGCGGCGAATCGAGCGCGATCTTCGTCCGACGGCTGCGGGTTGCAGCATCGGCCTGTGGCGCGGTCTCGCGTACCGTCCCGCGCACCTTCTGTGTCGGATTCGCCTGTAGCGTGATCTCGAACGGGGTACCGATCGTCGTCAGCGCGTCGTAACGGTCCGGAATATCGACGACAGCATCGCGCGCCTCCAGCTGTGCGACCGTCACCACGGTCGTTCCGGCCGAAACCACCTGCCCGACTTCCGCCGAGACCGCCGACACGACACCATCGGTATCGGCGGTCAGCGTGGCATAACTGAGTTGTTCGCGCACCTTGTCGAGGCTCGCCTGCAGTTGCACAACGGTGGCTTCTGCGGCTTCGCGGGACTGAACGGCCTCGTCCAACTGCTCGCGCGTGCTGGCATTCGACGCCACCAGCGTCTTCTGCCTCTGTTCGTTGACCCGTGCGAGGTCGAGTTTCGCGACAGCAGACGCCAGATCCGCATCCGCTTGCTTGACGCTCAGCTGCAAGGCGGTGGAATCGAGGTTTGCCAGAACCTGACCCTTCTTCACGAGATCACCGACATTGACGTGACGCGCGGTGATGCGGCCGAGAACCTGGAAGCCGAGATCCGCGCTGAACTTCGCTTCGACCGTTCCCGTAAATCCAGCGATCACAGCTGCGCGTGGTTCGGCCACGACAAAAAGAACAGGGCGAACGGGTGCCTCCACCTCTGGCGCCTCCTCTGAACACGAGGAGAGAAACGCAGCAATCAGCATGAGCGGGAGAATGATGGGAGCTCTCATTGAGCCGCTCCTTTCGAAATGGCGACTTTCTGTTGCTCTCTCAGAAACTGGCCGCCGTCGACGACAACGAGTTCACCGGGTTCGATACCGGATGCGAGGACGACCCGGTCGGCGTCGTAACGCTCGACCTGAACCGGCTTGAGTGTCGTCGTAAGAGCATCCTTATCAACGACCCAAACGGCAGATTTACCCTCCTTTGAGAACATGGACTGCCACGGAATGGAAATGCGATCCTGCTGCGCCATCACCACATCGGCAACGATGGCCGCACCGAGCGTCATCTCGGGCGGCGGGTTGTCGATCGAGAGTTTGACGCGAATCGTTCCGAGCGAGCGATCGAGGGTAGGACTGATTTCGCGAACCTTCGCCGGCACCGAAATCTCCGGCCGCGACAGCAGGCTCACCGTCAGGGAAATCGGATTGGCGCCGGTGCTCAAGGCGTTTTCCTGCACATTGAACACCGCATCGCGAGCGCCGTCATGGGCAAGCGTAAACACGGTGCTGGAAGCCTGAACCACCTGCCCCACTTCCACGTCACGTGCGGTAATAGTGCCGTCTGCATCCGCCTTCAGCTCTGTCTGCTCCAGAGCTTCCTGCGAAGTCTCAAGGGCAGCCTTGGCGGCATCCAGATCCTTTTGCGCCGAAAGGAATTCCTGCTGAGCGCTGTCGACTTCCTGCTGCGAAAGTGCGCCCGTCTGAATGAGCGTCTTGCGACGGTTCAAGACAGAACTGGATTTGCGCAAGGTCGCTTCCTGAGCGGCAACGCCAGCTTTGGCGGATTCGATGTCTGCCAACTGCTCCGTCGGATCCAGAGTTGCAAGCACCTGCCCCGCCTTGACCCGGTCTCCGACACCGACACGACGCTCGATGACCCGACCGCTGACCTTGAAAGATAGGTCGCTCTGGACCCTGGCCTTGATTTCTCCGGTTCCGGCGGCACGTATCACATCATGGTCGACCTTGGCGACTTCGACTGTCACCAAGGGAACCTCGGCTTCGGCTTTCTTCGACGAATCCTCGCAGGACGAGAGCGTCAGCATGGAAAGGGTCGCAAGCAGCGACACCTTCCATAGTCTGCCAGGGTGGCGCAGGCCTTTGGGTGGATTGAGCATAGGGGTTTCCGAGTGAAGTGGCAGATGGGTGGACTTTTATTCATCAACCATTGAATATATGTCGGATTATTGGGCTAAAGTCAATTCGGAGGAAATTTCCAGATGACACCAGCGGAGCGACATCGCGGACGCCCCAAAAAAGGCGATGAACATGATACCGAGAGCCTGCTTGAAGCAGCATTGGCGAGCTTCGCCGAGCACGGTTTCGACAAGACGCCGCTACGCCTGATTGCAGCAAGGGCGGGAGTGGACGTCGCCCTCATCTCTTACCGCTACGGCTCCAAGTTTGGGCTTTGGAAAGCCGTCGTGACCTCTGTTGCCGAAGAATCGCTTCTGCAGACCGAGGACTTTCTGCGTCATGCAGAAACGCTGCCGGTCGACCAGCGACTGCAGTTTATCTGCACCAGACTGGTCGACACCATCTTCCAGCGCCCCGCCTTCTCGAAGGTTCTGCTTTCTGAAACAATATCTAATATAAGCGCGGAACGTAAAGAACTGATTAGTGGTACACTCATGAAGCCGATGCACGACCTGATCATGTCATCCTTGCGCGACATGAATTTGATCCAAGATCTGGAGCAGCAACCGGACCCTGGTCTTTCACTGACAGTCGCAATTGCATCCGCAGGCCTCGTGTCTTCGACCGGTAGCTTTGCAACCCTGTTTACCAACATTGGGGATGACAGGCAGAGACTGGAGGAAGATCTCGCGAGATTGCTCTGTCGGATCTTGAGACAAAGCTGAACCGATAAACCCTGGCGTTTTACCAATAGGTGAAAGGCCGTCAGCCCTCCTAATGAAAATATGTGGTAACGTTTCCACATTGGGAGTTGACGGCAACGAGGCGGTGCACTAGCCTTTATGAAAACGTTACCACATCGGGAGGAAATCGATGAAACTCGCGCGGCTCAACCGCCTCTTCGGCACGTCTGGAAACTGCTTCGACGTCGCCATCGACCACGGCATGTTCAACGAGCGCACCTTTCTCGCGGGCATCGAGAACATGCGCACCGCGATCGACGTCATCGCCGCAGCCGCCCCGGATGCGATCCAGCTCCCGCCGGGCACAGCCCCCATGTTGCAGTCGATCCCCGGGAAGGCACGCCCAGCCCTCGTGCTGCGCACCGACATCGCCAACATCTACGGCAATCCGCTTCCAAGCGCCTTGTTCTCCGAGATCATTGACCGCCCTGTCGAACAGGCGATCGCGCTCGATGCCGCATGCGTCGTCGTCAACCTGCTGATGCTGCCGAACCAGCCGGAGGTCTACCGGGCCTGCGTGCGCAACGTGAACAGCCTGAAGCGCGAATGCGAGATCTACGGCATGCCGCTAATGGTCGAGCCGCTGGTCATGCAGGACAATTCCAAGGGCGCCTACATGGTGGACGGCGCGATCGACAAGATCCTGCCGCTGGTACGCCAAGCCGCAGAACTCGGTGCCGACATCATCAAGGCCGACCCATGCGACGACGTGACGGAATATCACCGCGTGATCGAGATTGCCCAAGGCCTGCCGGTACTCGTGCGCGGCGGTGGCAGGGTCTCCGACCAGGAAATCCTCTCGCGCACCAAGGTGCTGATGGAGCAGGGCGCTCGCGGCATCGTCTATGGCCGCAACGTCATCCAGCACGCCAATCCGGGCGGCATGACCCGTGCGTTGATGGCCATCGTTCATGACGGCGCAACCGCCGATGAGGCGTCCAGCCACCTCGTCTGAGGCAGCGTGACGGGAGGAGGAAAGCTATGAAGACATTTCGTTTCGGCGTCATCGGCTGCGGCCTGATGGGACGCGAGTTTGCCAGCGCCGCCGCGCGCTGGATGCATCTGACGGACGCCAAGGCCCGGCCGGAGATCGTCGCCGTCTGCGACACCAATCCTGACCTGATGGGGTGGTTTCAGACCCACGTCCCATCAGTAGCTCAGGCCACAACCGACTACCGCGAACTGCTGGCCAATCCGGATGTGGACGCCATCTACTGCGCAGTCCCCCATGTCCTGCATGCGGAGTTCTACACGGACATTCTGAAGGCCGGAAAACACCTGCTGGGCGAAAAGCCCTTCGGCATGGACCGGGAGCAGAACCGGGCGATCGTGGCTGAACTCGCCGAGCATCCGGAACTCATCGTCCGCTGCTCGTCGGAGATGCCCTACTTCCCCGGTGCCCAGAAAGTTATCGCGATGGCGGCAAGCGGCGAGATGGGTGAGATTCTCGAAGTCGAAGCCGGGTTCCTGCATTCCTCGGACATCGATCCCATGAAGCCGATCAACTGGAAGCGGATGGAGCACATCAACGGCGCCTATGGCTGCATGGGCGACCTCGGCATGCATGTCCTCCATGTCCCTCTGCGGCTTGGATGGTTCCCGGACACCCTGCACGCCAATCTCGTGAAGCGGGTGACCGAACGGCCTGATGGCAAGGGCAACACGGTGCCCTGCACCACCTGGGACAATGCAACGATCAGCAGCCGCGTGCGCACCGCGGGCCAGGATTTTCCGCTGATCCTCAAGACCTGGCGCATCGCCCCCGGCGAATCCAACACCTGGTACATCCGCATCCTTGGCATGAAGAAGAGTGCCTTCTTCTCGACCAAGCAGCCGCGCCAGTGGCAGTGGATGGATTACCAGGGCAGCACCCAGTCCTGGAACACCGAGGACCTCGGCTACGGCTCCGTCTTCCCTGCTATCACCGGCAAGATCTTCGAATTCGGTTTCGCCGATGCAATCCAGCAGATGTGGGCAGCCTTCGTCGACGAACTGGCCGGCGGCACCGCAAACGGCTTCCCCTGCGCCAGCCCGGCTGAAGCTGCCGCCCACCACGCCGTGCTGACGGCAGCCCTTCAGTCCGGTCTCGAAAACCGCGTCGTCACCGTCGACTACGATTGAGGCGCGGCGATGAAACGCTCTGAAATCAATGAGGCCATACGCTTCGCCATCGGAATGCTCGAGACTTGGCGTTGGTCGCTGCCTGCCTGGGGCCAGTGGACATCCGCAGACCTCGCGGCCAATCCCGAGGCGGCACAGTATCTGCGCAGTCGCCAGCTCGGCTGGGACGTGACCGACTTCGGCTCCGGCCGCTTCGCGGAGCAAGGCCTTGTGCTCTTCTGTCTGCGCAACGGCATTCTGGGCGTGGACGGCGAACGGACTTATGCAGAAAAGCTGCTCTTCATTGAGGAGGGCCAGCTGACACCCGCCCATTTGCACAAGGCCAAGCAGGAAGACATCATCAACCGCGCCGGTGGTGATCTCGTCATCGAATTCTGTGCGGCCGACGCAGCGGATAAGACAACCGCCTGCGACGTGACCGTCCTCGTTGACGGGATTGAACACCGACTCGGCACCTGGGAACCGCTGATCCTGCATCCGGGCCAGAGCGTCACCATACCCACCGGTCTTTATCACCGCTTCTATGGTGCCATGGGAACCGGTCCCGTTCTGGTCGGCGAAGTGAGCCAGGTCAACGACGACCGGACGGACAACTACTTCCTGGAACCGATCGGTCGCTTCGCCGATATCGAGGAGGACGAACCGCCCCTAAGGCCCCTCTGGAACGAGGGGAGCGTCTGATGAGAGCCAGGGAGGAGGTTTGCAACGGACGGGATGAACATGAGCGCGGCGGCATCGTCTGCGTCGGCAACTTCATCGTGGATCGCATCCACACGCTGTCCTATTGGCCTGAACAGGGAAGCCTCGCCCATATCCTGCATCAGGACATGGGAGTCGGCGGCGGCGCAGCCAATGTGATCACCGATCTCGCCTCGCTGGGGTTCCCCGGTCGCTTGGCGGTAGCCGGTGCACTTGGCGATGATCGTGACGGCGACTATGTCCGTGATCGTCACGCGGCCCTCGGAATCGACGTCGAAGGTCTGCGCACACTCCCGGGGCACGCAACCGCTCATACCCATGTGATGAACGTGCCGGGCCAGAGCCGCACCTTCTTCTATCACGGCGGCTCCAACGATCTTTTGACCGACAGCGCTATCGATGCGAAAGCCTATGCCGAAAGCGGACACAAGATCTTCTATCTCGGCTACCTGATGCTCCTACCGGCGCTTGACCGGAAGGATGAGCGCGGCTCATCCGGCGCCGCCCGCTTGCTGAAAGCCGCGCGCGATGCCGGTCTCACAACCTGCGTCGACTTCGTCTCCAGCGAGGATCCCGCCTTTGCCGAACAGGTGGCCGTTGCCCTGCCGCAGTGCGACTACGTGATCGTCAACGAGACCGAGGCAGGACGCGCAACCGGAATAGCGGTTCGCGACAAGACGGGCGCGCTCCTGATGTCAGCGTTGGAAACGGCGGGGCAGAAGCTTCTGGACGGCGGCGTCGCCAGGGGCGTTGTCATCCATGCACCAGAGCTCTCCATCTGGTTCACACCCGGAACAGCGCCCGTCAAAACGCCGGCCTACCCCGTCGATCCCTCGGCAATCGTAAGCCCCGTCGGCGCAGGTGACGCTTTCTGTGCGGCAGTGCTCTACGGCCTGCACGAAGGCTGGCCGATCGACACCATTTCCGCTGTCGCCCATCGCGCAGCGGTCCATTGTCTCGGTGGCGCGACGGCCACCGATGGCATCCCCGACATGTCGGTCCTGCTCGCCGAAATCGGCGACAGCGGTCCGGCAGCCGGATAGCAGCCCGATCCCGGCGAGGAGGCCGTGATCACCAATCGAAACCCTAGGGAGGAAAGACCATGAAGAAGATCATTATCGCAGCCACGCTCGGCCTCGCAGCCAGCACCGGCATCGCCACAGCCGAAGACAAGCCCGTCATCGCAAGCATCGTCTTTCAGGGCGATCAGTTCATGAAGTCGCTGCAGGCCGGCATGCGCGACGCCGGTGAGAAGGCCGGCGCGGAAGTGCTGGAAATCAACATCGACGGCGACCAGGCCAAGGAAAGCCAGGCGATCGACACCTATATCGCCCGCAAGGTCAGCGCGATCGTGATCGCTCCCGTTTCCGCGAAAAATTCGGCAGCGGCCCTGAAGCGCGCCCGCGATGCCGGTATCGTCGTCGTCGCCGTCAATGGCGGCCTCACCGAAGCCGGCATTGCCCAGGCAACCTTCTCAACCTCGAACAAGGACCTTGGCGCCACCACCGGCAAGGCGGCCGCGAGCTTCATCAAGGAAACCCTCGGAGGCAAGGCCAAGGTCGCGATCCTCGGCTTCAAGTCGCTTCTGCCGGAACAGAGCGGCGAGCGCACAGAAGGCTTCAAGGAAGCAGCAGCAGAAGGCAACAGCATCGATGTTGTCACCGAACAGGACGCCTGGCTCCCGGAAAAGGCCGTTTCGGTCGCAACCGACATCCTGACGGCCAATGCCGACGTCAACGTCATCTATGCGGCCAATGAAGGCGGCACGATCGGCGCGATGCAGGCCGTCCGCAATGCCGGCAAGGCAGGCTCCGTCTACGTCTTCGGCATCGACGGCTCGGAACAGCTGGCCAAGGGCCTGCTCTCGTCCGACAACGTGCTCCAGGCCGTGACCGCCCAGTCGCCGTTCGACATGGGTGCAAGCGGTGTCAACGCAGCACTCGCCATCCTGAAGGGTGAAAAGGTTGCCGAGCAGACATCCGTCCCAACGCTGCTCCTGTCGCGCACCCAGCCGGATGCCGTCAAGGCTTTCGCCGAGTCGCTGAAGTAAGGCCGGCGGAGAGACCTCCATCCCGCTGGAACCGGGTGCAGAGCACGGCCAAGCTCTGCACCTCCCTATCCCGGCTGTCCCTCGGATGCACGGAGCAACAATGGCAAACGCGCTCGAACTGCGGCACCTGACGAAACACTATGGGTCCGTCAAGGCCCTGAACGACTTCACCCATTCCTTCGCTAAGGGACAGGTGCACGCTCTGCTCGGCAAGAACGGCTCGGGCAAAAGCACCTTCATCAAGATGCTGGCCGGTGCGGTCCAGCCGACCTCGGGCGAAATGCTCGTCGACGGCCGCGCCTGCAGCTTCACCCACCCCTCGGATGCGCTGAAGGCGGGTATCGTCACGGTTTATCAGGAACTGAGCCTCGTGCCGCATCTCTCTGTGGCCGAGAACATCTATCTCGGTCGCCTGCCCCGGCACGCGAATACGCCCTTCATCGACTGGCCGGGCCTGCTACGCCAGGCAAAGGCACTGCTGGACGAAATGGGCGCCGGCGACATCGATCCGGCCCAACCTGTATCGAGCCTCTCGATCGGGCGCCAGCAACTCGTCGAAATCGTCAAGGCGATGTCTCTGAACCCGAGCATCCTGCAGCTCGACGAACCGACCTCGGCACTTGCCCAGGCAGAAGTGCAGCAGCTGTTCGGCCTCGTCCGTCGCCTTCGCGACCGGGGTGTGACCATCATATATATTTCTCATCGGCTCGCCGAACTCGGCGAAATCGCCGATACCGTCACGGCCCTGCGCGACGGTCACTTCACCGGCTCCTGTCCCATGGCAGACGCGACCCCTGCCGTCATCCTCCAGATGATGTTCGGCGACATCACCCCGGCAATACGGCCACCCCGCCCGATTGCTGCTGGAGAACCGATCTTGAGCGTTCGCAACCTGAGCATCGAGCCGATGCTCAAGAGCGTCAGCTTCGATCTGCACAAAGGCGAAGTCCTGGGCATTGCCGGCATGCTGGGGTCTGGCCGCACCGAATTGCTTCGTGCGATCTACGGCGCCGGGTCGGCCAACGGTGGCGAGATCAGGATCGACGGCAGACGCGTCGAAGACGTTTCGATCCAGACCATGAAACGCCTCGGTATCGGCTATACCTCGGAAGACCGCAAGGAGAGCGGGCTTGTCCAGATCCTTTCGATCCACGCCAATCTCTGCCTGGCCGCCATGCAACGCTTCAGCCACCGCGGCTTCGTTACCGAGGGACGGGAACGGCCCGCCGTCGAGCGACAGATCGGGGATCTTTCGATCAAGATCGGAAGCCCCATGCTGCCCGTCTCCAGCCTCTCCGGTGGCAATCAGCAAAAGGTCGTCGTCGGCAACTGGCTGAACAATGCGCCGCGCATCCTGCTCTTCGACGAGCCCGGTCGCGGCGTCGACGTCCAGGCCAAGCAACAGATCTACCAGATCATCTGGTCAAAGGCCCTCGAAGGCCTGTCCAGCATCGTCGTCTCCACCGAACTGGAGGACCTGGTCGAATGCTGCGACCGGATCCTGATCCTGCGCGATGGCCGTATCACCGAGGAATTCGTCAATGACGGCCTCGATCCCAAGACACTCTATGCCGCCTGCATGGCGCGGCAGACCAACCCATGAATTCGGAGAGGCCGATGACCCGCTCGGGCAACACCTTCGCGACCTTCGCACGACGCAATTCGATGCTGATCATCCTGATCGCACTCTACATCCTCGTCGCCTTCACCGCGCGCGGCTTCATGAGCATCGACAACCAGCTCAACATCCTGCGCACCATCGCAGTGCCCGGCATGATCGCCTTCGGCATGACGCTGCTGATCATCGTCGGCGAGATCGACCTTTCCGTCGGATCGATGGTCGCGGCCTCGGCCTGCGTGCTCGCCTGGTTGGTCAGCCTGATATCCGGAGGAGCCTTTGAACCCAGTGTCTGGCATGTGGTGGCAGCCGGCATTCTGACACTCGCCTTCGGCGCCTCCATCGGAATCTTCAATGGCTGGCTGCGCAACCGCTTCATGGTGCCGACCTTCATCTCCTCGCTCGCCATGATGGCGACGCTTGCCGGCCTCGCCAACCTGATCACCGACGGCACGCCGATCGAATCCTTCCCGTCCTGGTACTATTTCATCGGCAGCGGCCGCATCTTCCACATCCCCTTCCCGGTCTATCTGCTGCTACTCGCCTTTATCGTCACTCACGTGCTCGCCAACTACACGAGCTTCGGTCGCTCGGTTTATGCGATCGGCGGCAATGCAGAAGCGGCCCGCCTCTCGGGCCTCCATGTCAACCGCACCCGAACCTGGTGCCTCGTCATCACCAGCCTCTTCGCGGTGGCCGGCGGCATCGTCTATTCCTCGCTGCTCAACTCCGGCAATCCGACGATCGCCAAGGGCATGGAACTGGAGGTGATCTCGGCCGTCATCATCGGTGGCGTCAGCCTCTTCGGTGGCAAGGGATCGATCTGGGGCGCATTTGTCGGGGTGCTCTTTCTCGGCGTGCTGCTCAACGCCATGACCCTCTGGGGCTTCAATCCTTACGCCCAGCAGGTCGTCCGCGGCGTCCTGATCCTCGGTGCCGTCTTCATCAACCTGATCATTGATCGACCGGCAGCGTCCCATGGCTGAGGAAGAACACATCGAGCGCCTATCGATGCGCTGGGATCGTGGCGAGGCAACGCTACAGAGCCTGGGCGGCATGCTCGCGCCTGTCCGGTTCAAGCTCGATGACGGACGCTCCGTCTGCCCCTTCCATGTCGCACCATGGCACGACGAGGACATGTCCGACCAACCTGGCATCTTGCGCCGACTGCGCGGGGACTGGCCCTGCGTCCCCTTCGGCTCTCCGCCGGCGGCATCTTTGCCAACCCCTTGGCCCACCAAAACCACCCGCGCAGGCGACGGTGCCCTTTCGCACGACCGTCATCCTCACGGCTATGGCGCTAACCACCACTGGGATCTGGAAGCGCCCTCCGAAAATCGCATGTCGGCAACGATCCGCTACCCGGACGATCACCCGATTCAAACGCTGGAGAGACAGGTCGAGGGCGTGGCCGGCCGACCGGTGATCGACTGCAGCCTCACCATCACGCCGCGCCGGGACACCCGCCTGCCGATCGGCCTCCACCCGGTCTTTCGACTGCCAGAGCAGGAAGCCGGCGCCATTCTCGATGTCGGTCCACACGGCACGGTTTGGTCACATCCTCTGGACGAAGAGACGCCGAAATCTCTGGTCCAGCCAAACCGCCACTTCGAAAGTCTCGATGGACTATGGAGCAGGCAGGATCGGCCGCTGTCACTCACCCGCCTCCCCCTCTCAGAGCCTTCAGAGACCCTTTTGCTATTGACCGACATCTGCGGCCGGGCAGTCCTGACCAACCACGCGGAACGGTATCGGGTGACGCTTCAGTGGGACCCGCTGATCTTCCCAAGCCTGATGCTATGGATTTCAAATCGCGGCCGCACCCACCGCCCCTGGAATGGCCGACACTTGGCGCTCGGCATTGAACCCGTAAGAGCTGCCTTCGATCTAGGCACGCGCGTATCGGCCGATCCCAACCCGTTGCAGCGGGCAGGAGTCGAGACCTGCTACCCGTTTAAGGCAGGATCTCCCCTCACAACCCATTACCGGATCGGCGTTGAAGCCATCTGAGGGTCTCAACCCTGGCGACCGGCCGGAACCGGCCCCGTCGACTCCCGCTCGATCAAACGAACCGGCAACCGGACCCGACTGACGGGACGACGCTCCAGCCCCCGCTGCCGATCGACCAGACGTTCTTCGAGCTTTCTTGTGGCTTCGAGCCCAACCTCGCGAATGGGCTGCGCGACCGTCGTCAGCCGCGGCAGGACATAGCTTGCTTCCGGCAGATCATCGAAACCGATCACTGAGCAGTCGTCCGGGACGGTCCGGCCGATGTCGCGGGCCGCATGGATGGCGGCGACAGCGGCGATATCGGTGGTACCGATGATCGCGGTCACTTCGGGGCGTTTTTCCAGGATCATGCGCGCCAGCCCATAGGTGGCGACAAAACTGTGCTCCTCGCCGATAGCCTCGAATGCTGGCGGATAGCCAATCTCCTGCAGAACATCGCGAATACCGCTGAGACGCAGCTGGATCGGCTGACTGTGCCCCGGAGCGCCGACGACGGCGATATGCCGGTGCCCGAGACCCGCCAGATGCCGCGCCATGATGCGCCCCCCCTCGGCGTGATCGGCCATGAACACGTCGTCGGAGATCCCGACGAGCTCTCGGTCGATCGCAATAATCGGGATACCAGAATCGACCAGCGGCTGCAGGTGTGCCGTTCCACCATAGGCACTGGCGACGATGACTCCTTCGACGCGCTGCGCCCGGAGCATGGCGACGTAACGTGCTTCATGATCCTCGTTTTCGGCCGAGCTGCAGATCAGCGTATGATAGCCGCGCTCGAACAGTTCCCGCTCGATGGTGTTGGCCAGAATGCCGAAAAACGGTACGTCGATGGAGGGAAGCATGAGGCCGATCATCTGGCTTGCCTCGCCCCGCAGCATGCGCGCGCCCTTGCTCGGCGCATAGTTCAGGTCTTTGATCGCAGCCTCGACGCGCTGGCGCACATCCGGTGAGACATAGCCGCTATTGTTGAGGACACGCGAGACCGAAGAGACCGAGGTCTCAGCAACCTTGGCAATCGTCCGAATACTGGTTGTCACGCCCCGCCTTCCCGCATCGCTTCACAAGACACTGGAGTACGCACAATTCCCGCTCCAGACAAGTTGCACGAAAAGCATACAACACGGACTTCCGGCCTTCGAACCGTGGGATGCCGTGACATCGCTCGCTCAATCAGCGGACAGGTCGCGCAAATTTCGGGGCAAGGCGTTCATACATTCCACCCCGGATGCCGTGACCAGGAACTGATCCTCGATCATCAGCGCCCCGAAATTCTGACCGTAGAAAGGCGCCTCCAGCGCCACCACCATGCCGACCTCAATGAGTTCCGGATTGTTGGCCGAGAAGAAGGGCCATTCCTCGATGCCGACGCTGCCGCCGACGGAATGCCCGAAATGGCCGCGAAAATACTCGCCAATACCGTCCCGCCGCATCGAAGACAACATGGCTGCATGAACGGCACCGAACGTGTTTCCAGGCCGGATCTGCTCCAGCCCGGCCGCGAAAGCGGCCTCCAGCGCCTTGAACACATCCTGCGCCAGATCAGAGACGGGACCATAACTGAAGGTTCGCGCACCATCTGAGGAATAGCCATCGACAAGGGTCCCGACATCGGCCTTGATCAGGACACCGGGTGAGACGACGGCCGCCATGTTGGAGAGATCAGGCCCGACCGAGATGAAATCCCAGTGGCCGCTGAGCGAGAACCCGCCGGCTGTCGCCGCATCCTGGGCGCCCGCCTTCCAGGCGGTCGAAAGATCTGCGAGGCAACTTCCGGGGCGAATGGCTTTCGCCATGCGAACCAACCCGCCTTCAGCCGCCTGAGCGGCACGCCGCAGCCGATGGATTTCGTTTGGCGTCTTGATCGCACGCAACCGGCGCAAAACATCAGAGCCATCCACCCAGCTGATTGTCGGCAACGCCCGGCGCAACGCCTCGAAATCCGCAGCCGGCATAAATTCCAGGTCGACGCCCACCCGACCATGGGAGAGCCCCCGCACGGCGAGCAGATCCCCCAGCAAGTCAAAACACCGGCTTCTGTCAAAGGTTTCCGGTCTTGGCCCGCCGGCACCCGAACGCCGGTAACACCCGTCGATGTCGGCAAGACGCGTTGCCCCCTGAAGGTCAACACCATCGATCCAGATGCGGTGCGTGCGCAAGTCGACAGCGGGGGACTTCAGGCGAATTGCAAGTGCGGCATGATCGCTGGCAACGGCAGCAAGAGGCAGCGAAGCATCGGCCGGCACGAGCGCTGCGGCAGCACCGGCCCGACCCCACATCGTGGCGACGCCCGCTGGCGCACCGATCGCATACCGGAACGCTTCGGGCTGGAACAGGACAAGGGCATCGAGACCCGCCGCCTGCATCAGCCCCTGTGCTCTGGATCTATCCAAATCGCTCATCGCTAGCTCCGACATTGTCCTTGAAGCCACTTATCTCCAGTCGACAGCAAGCGCCAGTATCGGGTGATGCCGGCGTCTCGCAGCGACTTGTAGAAATTCCGCTAAACCGCCCCCGCGGATGTGCTTGGAACTTGATGACACTCCCCCACTGGAATACACCAGCAATTCTGGTGCCTGCAAAACTTGCGGCTGTTCGGAAGCGCGCATGCCCGCAAGGCGAGTTCGGGGTTCGGGAGTTTGACATGGAGCGGCAATCCTCGGCTTCCGCACAAAGGTTCGCCACGACAGCCACCTTGATCGCCTGGATTGGCTTTGTAGCACTGGCCGCCACCTGGGGCGTGCAGTCCTACCACAACACGGTGCGCGCCGCCGAAGACCGCGTCGCTACCTCCACCCACATTGTCGCTACCCATGCCACCTGGGTTTACGAACTGGGTGTGCAGGCAACCCGACGCATAGCCGATGCGGTGAAGGAGCCCCATGATCCAGCCAACGGCGGGACCACCGTGCGGGATATCAGCGACGCCGTTCAGGACTTGCCCGGGGCGGTCAAGGCTTATGTGGTCGACGCAGAAGGACATACGCTCTATTCGACCGATCCGAACGTAAAGCCGATCGACATCACCGACAGGGACTACTTCGTGGCGCTGAAGGAGGGGCGGACGGAATATGTATCCTCGCTCCTCATCAGCCGACTGAACAATGACCGCATCTTCGTCTTCAGCCGTCGCCTCGAGCGCGACGGTGCCTTTGCCGGAGCGGTGACTGTCTCTCTTTCCGGTGACATTATGAAGCCGATCTGGGAATCGGTTGATCTTGGAGGCAGTTTTTCGGTCGGCTTTATCCGTAACGACGGAATGCTCGTTGCCCGCTATCCGAAGCCGGATCGCGAACTCGACATGAGCAATCATCCTCTCTTCACCAACTATCTCAAAACTGCGGATCAGGGCACTTACCTTTCCCAGATATCTCCAATGGACGGCGTGCGCCGTCTGGTCGGTTATCGCAAAGTCGACGGTACACCGTTCATCGCCATTGCCGCCGCCGACTACGATTTGCTGATGCAGCCATTCTGGCGGGACATGACGGTTTTGGCCTCGGTCACTATCCTTGCCTGCCTCGGTTCACTCGCCGCCGCCTGGCGAACCCGCCAGCTGCTGAGAGATCAGGATCATCAGTCCGCTGCCCTTCAGGTCGCGCTGGAAAACAATGAATTCCTTCTGCGGGAAGTCCACCACCGAGTGAAGAACAACCTGCAATCCGTAATGTCGCTCATTCGCCTTCACATGAAGGGGAACGAGAAATCCGAAGCCCTCGGCAATCGGATCAAGGCCATGGTCGCCGTGCATGAACAGATTTACCAACGTGATTCCTTCAGTCAGCTGGACGCGGCGGAACTCGTTGAGACAGTGACACACAACGTCGTCGCGGCCCACGGTGCGGACGTTCAGGTCGAATTCGATCTGGCGCCGATGAAGGTCTCCAATGATCGCGCGACGTCGCTGGCGCTCCTGATCAATGAACTCGTCACCAACAGTCTGAAATATGCCTTCGCCGAAGACGAGAGGGGCAGATTGACCCTCATTCTACAGCCTTTGGGCGATGATGGCTTCAGCAGCCTCGAAGTCATCGACAATGGCAGGGGGTTCGATCCCGAGACCCTGTCCAAAGGCACGGGAACCCGACTGATAGAGGGCTCGATCCGTCAGCTCGACGGCAGCTTCGAACTCGACGGCAGTGCGGGAACGCGTTTCAAGGCACGCATCAAGCTGGTCTGACGATCAGAACATGTCAGAAAAACGCTGCTGACATCTTCAAAAAAACGACCATCTGCGCGAAATCCAATTAAAGCCGAGTCAACCACTGGTACCCCGTCCGCCGAGCGTTTAAATTGGACGTCTATAAAACATTTTTAAATTAACACTGTTGTTCGACTCGTCCATGTCCGATTTGAGAAAGCACAAGATTTGGTCCGAAGACCATCTCGAGATGCAGACCTTCAGCGAGGCGGTCTTTCGCCCCTCGCTGTTTGAGAGCCTGGAAAAACCAGGTCCCTTCGATATTACTGCCAATATCGCGGCAATCCAGGAGATGACGATCTGGCAGATCCGGTCTATGTCCGGCTACAGAGTACGGTACGGGTGTCCGCACCAACATCAGGTAGAAATTCACTTCATCGAAACAGGGCAGTTCGTCTTTCGTGCTGCCGGTGAAGAAATTGTGGCGACGGCCGGAAGCGCCGTACTTCTAAAAGACACGCGCAAAATCGAAACGGTCGCAAGCCCAAATTCGGCCAAACTGGCGATGGTCGTTCCTTTCAATCAGGTCGCCCATAATCTCAATCGCAGCCATGGCAGCGCCGGCCGGGGCTTGGGCGAATTCCGCTCGCTTGTCGGACCCGACGTCACGGGCATCGACATCATCCAGAGGATTGCCACCCACCTCCTCTACGGCATCGATCCGGCAGACGACCCAGCCGACGCGGAAGGCGCGCCCGCATTGGTGCATGATGCGCTGATCATGATGTTTGCAAGCCTTTGGCCACGGACCACCGCCGGGGAGCGAACAACATTGCCTCGTCCCCTGGAACGCGCCATCAACTGGCTCGATCAACATGCACACGAAGACATCTCGATCGAACAGCTCGCCCGGCGCGCCGGGGCCAGCATCCGCACCCTACAGAACTCGTTCCGGCAGCATTTGTCGACGACCCCGAATGCCTATCTCCTGCAGTTACGCCTGAGCCGCGTCCACGAGGATCTCCTCCATGGCCCGGCCGACCAGACGATTGAGGCGATTGCCTCCCGGTGGGGGTTTAAGCACATGGGATATTTCGCGGCTCGCTATCGTGAATTGTACGGAACATCGCCTTCTGACACCCGAAAAGCTCGGCCAAGCAACGAATAAGAATATTCTAAAATCTCGCACGCGCAAAAAGATCACGAAAACGCATAATTGTGGGGAAGTGTGCGCAATGAATACACGCTTAAGTCTGCGTTAACACGCTGACGGCAGTGTTGCATCATATAGAGCCTCCATTGTGAGTCTCCAGCGCCCACCGCATGATGCGGAAATCAAAAAATCCCAATATAAAACTGTCCCGCTCAACAGCTAAACCCTGTTTTGCCGAGGGAAACCCATGCGTATATTTGCGATAGACGATAGTCCCTCAATCTTATCTTTCATCAAGCGCGCCATTGCGGCCATCGACTCGTGCGAAATCCTGCCATTTCTGGACCCTTCTCACGCACTCGCTGTTCTCAGGAGCCAACAAGCCGACCTGATCCTGGTCGACTACAACATGCCAAGCATGAACGGTATCGAGCTGATTTTGCAATTCAGGCAATTGCCGAAGGCAAAGGATGTTCCTGTTATCATGCTGACCTCTGAGACGGATCCGACCATCAAGCTCGCGGCAATAGAAGCCGGAGTCACCGAGTTCCTGAACAAGCCGATTGATCAGGCAGAGTTCGGCATCCGGGTTCGCAATCTTCTGTCGCTGCGATTGGCTCAGCAGGCGCTTGCCGAGCGCGCAGAGGCACTGGAAAAGGATGTTGCCACAGCTCGGGCGCGCATTGCAGTCCAGGAAAAGGAAATCATCTGGCGGCTGTCGAAAGCCATGGCCTGTCGCGACGGCGAGACGGCACTTCACCTCGAACGGGTGGCCGTGATCGCCCGAATGGTCGCGGAAGAACTCGGTATAGACGCCGCCACGTGCGAGAAGATCTATCTCGCAAGCCCTCTGCACGATGTCGGAAAGATTGGCGTTTCCGATTCGGTCCTGCTCAAGTCCGGCCCCCTCGACGCACGAGAACTGGACGAAATGCGTGCGCATGCTGCCTTCGGAGCCGAAATCCTCGAAGGCAGCGATAGCGAAATCATCCGCATTGCAGCCACGATCGCTGGCAGCCATCACGAGAAATGGGACGGCACGGGTTACCCGCAAAAACTAGCCGCCGACAGGATCCCGATCGAAGGCAGGATCGTGGCGATCGCAGATGTCTTCGACGCCCTCTGCTCGGAACGTCCTTACAAAAAGGCCTGGCCGGTCGATGAAGCGCACCGTGAAATCCTGAGAGGCAGCGGCAACCACTTCGATCCCGCCTGTGTCGCCGCCTTCGATCGCAGATGGGCCTCCATTCGCCCCCTCTATGCCAAGACGAGCGCACATACTTCGCCCGCCCCTCCTGAGACAGACAGCCCATCCGCCGCTCCCGCTCAAGCCGAAACCGCACTGGAAACAGCAGCATGACCGAGAAATTGAAGACGCTCCGCCTCGACGGCGCACTGACGATAAAGACAGCCGCCGAAACCCGCGAAGCCATGCTGGCCGCCTTTGGTGAGGCAAAGGCAAGTAGTAGCCCCGTGGAGATCGAAATTTCCGAGAATTGCGACTGTGACCTGACATTGCCGCAGCTTCTCCTGTCTGCGCAAGCGACGGCTGCAAGGGATGGCATCGCGCTGCGCATCCGCGCCCCTCACCGGGGACCGTTTTTCACCACGCTGGAACGGGCAGGTCTCTCTGCTGCGTTCGACGGTGGTTCACTGACAATCATGAATGGAGATCAGAGATGAGCGCAAACATTCTCACCGTAGACGATTCCGCCAGCATCCGGATGACCACCCGGATCGCGCTCACCAACGCCGGCTACAATGTCACGGAGGCGGTTGATGGCGCAGACGGACTGCAGAAGTTGAAATCCGGCAACTTTGATTTGATCGTGACCGACCTGAACATGCCGAACATGGACGGACTGACGATGATCCGCAACCTGCGCCAGTTGCCGGCCTATATGGGCACGCCCGTCATCTTCCTCACCACCGAGTCCGATGGTGACATCAAGCAGCAGGCCAAGGCCGCAGGTGCCACGGGCTGGCTCACCAAGCCTTTCGACGCAGACAACCTCACCAAGATTGCACGCAAGGTCCTCGGCCGATGAACAATCTGGATCCCATAGCGGTTTTCCGAACGGAAGCAGCCGAGCAGCTTGAGTTAATCGAAGCGGGCCTGCTCGATCTGACCCGCGATCTCGACGACAAGGGGCAGATCGATGCCGTCTTCCGCGGCCTGCATACGCTCAAGGGATCGGGCTCGATGTTTGGTTTCGACCAGCTCGCCGCGTTTACCCATCACTGCGAAACAGCCTTCGACCGCGTCCGCAAAGGGGAAGCGCCAGCGACGAGCGAACTGATCGCCGCAGTCCTCGATGCGCAAGGCCACATGCAAGCCCTGCTCGATCAGCCAAATGGCGATCATGATGCCATGAGCACCAAATTGCTGGAGCAGTTGCACAGGGCCGTCGGTCGCGAAGCGTCAAGCACAAGCCACCCTACCACCGGCAAACCAAAAGAAGCACCTGCCGAACCGTCCCGACGCACCTGGCAGCTCGACTTCCGCCTGCCCGCCGATTCCATGGTCAACGGCACCAACCCGCTCGGCCTTATCGACGAACTGCGCGACCTCGGCGAATGCGGGCTCAGCGTCAATTCCGATCAACTGCCACCTCTTGACGCCATGGATCCTACCCAGCTCTATCTCGGCTGGAATGCGACCATCGTCACCGACAAGCCACGCTCCGAGATCGAGGATGTTTTCATCTTCGTCATGGACGAAATGGTGATGGACCTGAAGGACGTGACGCCGGCATCAGCGCCTGTCGTTCCTGAAACGACGCTGGCACAACCGGCAGAAGTCCACCCCAACGAGGTGCCTTCAGCCCGCGAGGAACAGCGCACACCGGCAGCCGACGCCAAGTCCCAGCGGCAGTCGGACAATGTCCGCGTACCGGCCCTGCGCCTTGACGAAATGATGGACCGCGTCGGCGAGCTGGTGATTGCGCAATCACGACTGAGCCAGATGGCCGGCTCTGTCGTCGATCTGGGCCTGCGTTCGGTTTCGGAAGAAATCGAACGGCTCGCAGGCGAACTGCGCGACACGATGATGGTGCTGCGCATGATGCCGGTTGCGAGCCTTTTCAGCCGCTTCCGCCGCCTCGTGCACGATCTCGCCCGCGAAACAGGCAAGGAGATCGAGCTCGTCACAACAGGCGAAACCACGGAAGTCGACAAGACGGTCATCGACCGGCTTGCAGATCCACTGGTCCACTTGGTGCGCAACTCCATCGACCACGGGCTGGAATTGCCGCAAGATCGCATCGCTTCCGGAAAACCGGCTGTCGGCCAGGTCGTCCTTTCGGCACATCAGACCGGCAGTGAAGTGGTGATCACCATCAAGGACGACGGCCGTGGCATCGACCGGGCTCGGGTCCGGGCAAAGGCCGAAGCCAACGGTCTGATCCAGCCGGGCCAGTCCCTGTCGGACCAGGAATTGCTGCAGCAAATTTTCCAACCCGGCTTCTCCACCGCAGAGAAGGTCACTAACCTTTCCGGTCGCGGCGTCGGCATGGACGTGGTCAAGAAGACGATCGAGGCGCTGCGCGGCTCGATCGACGTCAAGAGCGACGAGGGGACCGGGTCGGAGATTGCGCTCCGCATTCCCTTGACGCTCGCCATCATCGACGGCCTTCTCGTCCGCGTCGGCAATGGCAATTACGTCATTCCGCTCTCGGCGGTCGAGGAATGCCTGGAACTCTCGCTCGAAGAGGACCTGCGCTCGCGCGGGCGCAGCTTCATCTCGCTGCGGGACGATCTCGTGCCCTTCCTGCGCCTTCGCGAACTCTTCAGAACCGGGAGCCAGCCGGATCCATATCAGAAGGTCGTTGTGATCTCCACCGGGCGCGAGCGCGTCGGCCTCGTCGTCGACCAGATCATCGGTGACCACCAGACGGTCATCAAATCCATGTCCAAGCTGCACGACCAGGTGTCGTCCTTCTCGGGCGCCACGATCCTCGGGGATGGCAATGTCGCACTGATCCTCGACGTCGCCCACTTGATCGCGGCCGGACAGCAACAGGAGGCGCAATTGCGGGCTGCAGGATGAGCGAACAACAGGCAAAGACGGACCACCGCGCGGTCTTCATGGGCGCGGACGATCTCTCGGTTCTGACCTTCACGCTGAATGGCGAAACCTTCGCCATCGAAGCGACGATCGTCCAGGAAATCCTCGACCTCCTGCCCGAGACCAGCGTGCCCGGCAGTCTGCCCTTCGTCGGCAGCGTCATCAACTTCCGCGGTAAGGTCATCCCGCTCGCCGACATCAGGGTCGCCTTCGGCATGGAAGCCGGCGAAGTGACGATCGACAGCCGGATCGTGGTCACGGAACTTGCTCTCGACGGCGAACTCTCCCTGATCGGCATCCGCACCGACAAAGTTCATGAGGTCACCCGCCTGCCAGCTTCGGCGAGCGAGCCACCGCCGATCGTGGGGATGCGTTGGCGGCCCGATTACATTCACGCCCTCGTCAAGAGAGAAGGTGAATTCATCATTCTTCCGAACCTGCAGGCAATCTTCGCTTCCCAGCGCGGATCCACCATCTCAGCGACAGCTTGATAGAAAGCGAGGAGGCCATGCGCTTCACGATCAAACTAAAACTTCTTCTGGCATTCGGCTTCATCATCACCATGCTGGTCGGCACGGCCTTCTACAGCGTGTCGAGCATTGCCGATGTCAACACGCACTGGACCGACACCCTGAACGGCCCGGCATCGCGCCTGAGCGCGGCGCAGGATCTGAACATCGCGCAGTTGCAGCAGGTTCGTCAGCAGAAGAACATGCTGGTGTCGACATCTACAGACGAGACGGAAAAATACATCGCCAACAGCGACAAGGCCCGCGCGGAATATGATGAGACCTTCAACATCATTCTCGGCAAGGCCACCGAACAGGGCATGGTGCTTTGGAACAAGCTGAAGGGCCTCACCGCCGACTTTCGTAAGCAGGATGACCAGATCCGCAGCTTCGTGCTGGCGGGCAACGTGGATGCCGCCTCGCGAATCTCCACCACCACCGCCCGCGCGACAACCTCTGAGATCGACGCTCTCTTGTCAGAGGTCTTCCAGCTCGAGCGCGAACGTCTCGCCGCAGCCAACAAGAATGCGCTGGACGAATACGCGAATATTCGTTCGATCGTCATTGGTCTTGCCGCCGCCGCCTCGATTGCCGCAGTCCTCGCTGCAATCTGGATCATCATCTCGATCAGCCGTGGCATCAGCACGGCCGTGACCACCGTCCAGCGCGTGTCCGAAGGCGATTTGACCAAGCTCGCCGAAATCCGCACCAGCGACGAAATCGGCATGCTGCTCGGTCACGTCAATTCCATGGTCGAACGCCTGCGCGCCGTCGTCGGCGATGCGCTCGCCGCATCGGAAAATGTTTCGGCCGGCAGCCAGCAGCTTTCGTCCGGGTCGGAACAGCTGTCGCAGGGGGCGACCGAACAGGCCTCGTCTGCCGAAGAAGCGTCCGCCTCGATGGAAGAGATGGCCGCCAACATCAAGCAGAACGCCGACAATGCCGCCCAGACGGAGAAGATCGCCCGTCAGTCGGCAACGGATGCCGAGGAAAGCGGCAAGGCTGTCGACAAGGCCGTCACCGCCATGCGCACGATCGCCGAGAAGATCTCGATCGTCCAGGAAATCGCCCGCCAGACCGACCTGCTCGCGCTCAACGCGGCGGTGGAAGCAGCCCGTGCCGGTGAACATGGCCGTGGCTTTGCCGTCGTCGCTTCGGAAGTCCGCAAGCTCGCCGAACGCAGCCAGGCGGCAGCGGCCGAAATCTCGGGCCTCTCCAGCGAGACCGTCTCGGTCGCCACCCAGGCCGGCGAGATGCTGACCCGACTGGTGCCGGATATCCGCAAGACCGCCGAACTGGTGTCTGAAATCTCGGCAGCCTGCCGCGAGCAGGACATCGGCTCGAGCCAGATCAACGAGGCGATCCAGCAGCTCGACAAGGTGACCCAGCAGAACGCCGGCGCCTCGGAAGAGATGTCGGCCACCTCGGAAGAGCTCGCCGCCCAGGCCGAAGAGCTCCAGGCCTCGATCGCTTTCTTCAAGGTGGACGGCGCAGGCAAGTCGGCCACCGGCCAGGGCAGCCAGCAGGCGAAACAGCTGAAGGCCGTTGCAGCCAAGATGGCAAGCCACGCACCGGCGAAGCGTCCCCTCGCCCGGCCGACAACCAGCACCTCCAAATCTCAGGGCTTCTCACTCGACATGAGCATGGGTGGCCCCGACAGCGACGACCAGGACTTCCGCGTCGCATGACCCATCTGCGCCCGGCTCGCCGGGCGCAGCCCCCCGAACAGGCCGGGCAATCCGGCGGGAAGTGAATGTCCTCGCTTCTGTCGAATGCAATCTGGCGAGTGACCTGGTGCGCACAATCCGTCGCCACCGGCCTTGCATCAACAACCGCATTCTCTGGTCTCTATTCAGACGAGAGCGATGCAGCACTTTTTAGATCACGACGCCAGGACATGGGGATATATTCTATGCGTTTCACGATCAAATTTAAGCTGGCCGCTGCCTTTGGCCTGATGCTTGCGCTTCTTATCGGCACGATGGGCTACGGTATTTACAGCCTCGGCATTCTCAATCAGTCAATTTCCGACACCATTGCGGGTCCGGCGGCCCGGCTTGAGAAGGCTCAGGAGCTCGGCAACATTCAGCTGCGCCTGACGCGGGCGCAGACCAACATCGCCCTCTCTGAAAATCAGGTAGATGTCGCGAAGTATATTGAAGCCAGCGACCGCAACCTGAAGAAATTCGAGGATACGGTAGCCTGGCTTGTTCAGGCGGCCTCGACCGAGGCTGGCAAGAAGGCGTGGCAGGACGTCCAGACAGACTTTCAACAGATCCAGACCCTTGATCGTCGCCTCAGGGAACTCGCCAAGGCTGGAGACAGGGTCGGCGCAACGCGGCTGATCATGGTCGAAGCCCGCGCGATGACCGACAAGATCGAAGAAACCATCAATACCCGGATGGAAGCCAACCGTGACCAGATGAAGCAGGCCGACACGGACACTGATGTGCTCTACACGTCGACGCGCAACATTCTCCTGGGCGTCGCCGCGTTGGCCGTCTTTGCAGCCATTGCCACGGCCACCTGGATAGCCATGAGCATCAGCAACGGTCTCAACAAGATCAAGCTCGTTGCCGAAGCGGTCTCGATTGGTGACTTGGACCAGAATGTAGAAATCAAGACGAACGACGAGATCCGTGATCTGGTCGAGACGATCAACAAGATGACGGCCAACCTGCGCCAGATCGCCGGTATTGCCAGCCAGATCGCCAATGGCGACCTCACCGTCGCACCGAAGCCGCTCTCCGACAAGGATACTCTCGGCTTGTCGCTGGAAAGCATGGTCGAGCGTCTCCGCGGCGTCGTCAGCGATGCGCTCGCCGCATCGGAAAATGTTTCGGCCGGCAGCCAGCAGC